>CAIVKT010000567.1 GCA_903906615.1 uncultured Bacteroidota bacterium
CCAGGTTTTCCATAGAGGGTGTCTCCAACGGCTGAAAACCATACAGCTCAAATATCACCCGGAGTGTATCAAATATATACTGGCGTTTCCGCACCTCGGCCGGCGAAAAATCGCGCGTACCCTGCGGTATCGATGGTTTAGACATAATGGGGGCAAAGATAGCTTTTTAGTCGTTAGTAGATGGTCGTTGCGTAATTCCTTAGCGTCTTAGCGCCTCTGCGGTAAAAGTAAAAGCGCGAGCCGAAGGTGGTTAGGGAGATGTCCCACTCGCGACTATCTACTATATACTAACAACCATACTTCGCCACAATCGCATCACACGTCTTATCTATCATATCATACACGATCTTGTAACCATCCTCATCGCCATAATACGGGTCCGGCACGGACTGGCCTCTTGGTGTCATCCCGAGCCCCGCCGAGGGGAGCTCATCCAGGAACAACCCTACCCTGCTCATATCCGCATGGCGGCCACCAATGGCTTCTATCTCGCGATACACATCGGTAGCCATGGCATACACATGATCGTAGGCGGTAAGGTCGGCTTTGGTAAATTTTTTGGCGCGCTGGTCGCTGATGTCTATGCCGTGCTTCCGGCACTCCTTTTGCGACAGCCTATGCGGCGCCTCGCCTATATGGTAAGACTCTGTGCCGGCCGACTCTACAGTCCACCCCAGTCCATGTTCCTTTATCTTGTGCCTCATTACGCCCTCCGCTATCGGCGAGCGACATATATTCCCGAGGCATACCATCAGTATGCGCATATCGTATAAATTCCAGTCCTTAAATTCCAAATCCCAAGGGCATTGAGCCATTGAGCTATTGAGTCATTAAGCCATTATCACGAATCCAGCTTCAGTACCGCCAGGAAAGCCTCTTGCGGCACATCCACACTGCCTATCTGCCTCATACGCTTCTTACCTTCTTTCTGTTTTTCCAGCAGCTTGCGTTTACGGCTTATATCGCCACCATAGCATTTGGCCGTCACATCCTTGCGCATCGCACTGATGGTTTCGCGGGCTATGATCTTGGCGCCTATGGCGGCCTGTATGGCTATCACGAATTGTTGTTTCGGCAGCAGGTCCTTTAGTTTACTGCACAGCTTGCGCCCAAAGTCTGCCGAGCGGCTGCGGTGTATCAGTGCGCTCAGGGCATCCACGCTTTCGCCATTCAGCAGTATGTCCATGCGGGCTATATCGCTCTCGCGGTAGTCCAGCGGATTGTAGTCAAATGATGCGTAGCCACGGGTGCAGCTCTTCAGCTTATCGTAGAAGTCAAATACTATTTCCGTCAGCGGCATTTCAAATATCAGCTCCACGCGCGTAGGCGTCAGGTAGTGCTGGTTGATGAGCAGCCCACGCTTGCCCAGGCACAGGCTCATGATGTTGCCTATATAGTCTGGCAGCGTTATTATTTGCGCGCGGATGAACGGCTCCTCTATGCGGTCCAGCCTGCTGGGTTCCGGCATTTCGCTCGGGTTGTTCACGATGATGGCTTTCTCCTTATCACGCGTCAGGTAGGCACGGAAGCTAACGTTGGGCACCGTGGTGATCACCGTCTGGTTGAACTCGCGCTCCAGCCTTTCCTGTATGATCTCCATGTGCAGCATACCCAGGAAGCCGCAACGGAACCCGAACCCAAGCGCCTGGCTGGTCTCCGGCTCAAACGTGAGCGAGGCATCATTGAGCTGCAGCTTTTCCATGCAGTCGCGCAGGTCTTCAAAGTCGTCTGTCTCTACCGGGAAGATGCCGGCAAATACCATCGGCTTCACATCCTGGAAGCCCCGCACCACATCAGTAGTGGGGTTGGCAATGGTGGTGATGGTATCCCCTACCTTCACATCCTTCGCCGTTTTGATGCCGGTGATGATGTAGCCCACATCGCCCACGCTCACCTCGTTCTTCGGGGTCAGTGTCAGCTTCATTACGCCTACCTCATCGGCAGTGTAGTCGGCATCGGTATGTATGAATTTGATCTTATCGTTTTTGCGTATCGTACCGTTAAACACTCGGAAGTAAGCTATGATGCCCCTGAAGGAGTTGAAAACACTATCAAAGATCACCGCCTGCAGTGGTGCATTCGGGTCGCCCTTGGGGGCCGGTATGCGGTCTATGATAGCAGCCAGTATCTCTTCAATGCCTATGCCGCTCTTGCCGCTCGCCAGTATTATGTCCTCCGGCTTGCAGCCTATCAGGTCCACTATCTGGTCCGTCACCTCGGGTATCATGGCGCCGTCCATGTCTATCTTATTGATGACCGGTATTATTTCCAGGTCATTCTCCAGCGCCAGGTATAGGTTGCTTATGGTCTGTGCCTGTATGCCCTGGCTGGCATCTACCAGCAGCAGCGCGCCCTCGCAGGCCGCCAGTGCGCGGCTCACCTCGTAGCTGAAGTCCACGTGGCCGGGGGTATCTATCAGGTTCAGTACATACTTCTCGCCCTTCCACACATAGTCTATCTGTATGGCGTGGCTCTTGATGGTGATGCCCTTTTCACGTTCCAGGTCCATATCATCGAGTACCTGCGCCTGCATATCCCTGCTGGATATGGTTTTGGTAAACTCCAGAAGGCGGTCGGCCAGGGTGCTTTTACCGTGGTCTATATGGGCGATGATACAGAAATTGCGAATGTTTTGCATATATAAATTAGAGGGTGCAAAGGTAGGGATTTAATGGGGGAATTTGACAATTTGGGAATGTGGAAATGAAAGGTGTAGATAGATAGCATACGATTCAACGAAAACGTTAACACGGAGGGTAACATGCTAATGGCAGTGTCGATTCGTCGCTAACATTTTCATAACCACACTATGAATATCGATTCTCGTTTTACTATTTTCAAATTAAGGAAGTGCAATTATTGGTATCTTTGTATTAAACGAAATTAAAACCGATGAATTTAGCAATTGTTATAGGTGTAAGCGTTTACTTAGACGCAAGCAATAACTTACCAGGTTGTAAAAATGATGCCCAAGCAATTTATCAAGTACTTAAACTATCAAACAAGTTCGAAAATATACTATATCTAAATGATGATGAAAATAGTTTAAAAATAAAAGAAGAAATATCCAATTTTATCACTAAAAACAAAGGAGGTGCCGTTGATGAATTTTTCTTTTATTACTCAGGTCATGGAGAATTTTTTAACGAAGAATTTTATTACATTCTTTCAGACTTTAATACAAAAAAACGCAATCAATCCTCATTGCAAAACACTGAATTAGATAACCTAATTCGATCGGTCAGTCCTGAATTATTAATAAAGGTCATTGATGCTTGTCAGTCGGGAACTACATACATTAAAGACATAAATATCGTTAGCAAGTTTTTTGATGAAAGTAAAAAAATATTTAAAAAGTGCTATTTTTTAAATTCCTCTTTAACTAGCCAATCTTCATACCAAGACATAAACTACAGTGCCTTTACATTTAGTTTTATTAACGCATTAAAGAATCATACTGGGGAAGAAATAAGATATAAAGACATTATCGATGTTATTTCTGATGATTTTGCTGATAATAAAGAGCAAACTCCGTTTTATATTGTTCAAGCAGAATTTACAGAAAAATTCTGTTCACTAACAGATAGTCTAAAAAATTATATTAATGCAGTTAAGTCTTCTGAATTAGAGGAGAAAAAATACACTTTATCTATTGCAGATTTAGTAAAGAAAGATGCTGAAGAATATGTGAATGAAGAAGGTGCATTAAACGCAATTCTTGAAATGCAAAAGGCATTTCAAAACATCAAATTCAATGCAGAGTTTGAGGAATTGTTTTCTTATTCTGCTGATTTTTTGACTGATTATAAAAAAGTTCCTAAAAAGGAGGCACTAGATAAATGGTTCCGAGAAAATAAAGGCGAATATTTTTATGGAGCGATATATGAAGAAGATGTACAAGAAGATGA
>CAIVKT010000568.1 GCA_903906615.1 uncultured Bacteroidota bacterium
CTACGAAATCAATATTTTAAAGAACTGTATTACTAAACTATTTTTTGACTCGAACCCAAGACCCTCCCGCTAAGAAGCGTGATGCTCTACCAACTGAGCTACGAAATCAGTATCCTAAAGAACTGTGTTGTTTGTTTTTATCAGCGAAATCAATATTGTGTTTTCGCTTTGTTTTCACCGCCTCATTTCTGATTTGGTGTGCAAAGATAATCATCTATGGTTGCCTGCAAAATGTTTTTGAGATAAAATTTTCCGCATCGCTGTAATGCCCTGCTGTAAAGGGATGTAAAGGATATAAACAATGGTTATTTAAAACCTAAACAGCAGTTTCACGTTTAGCAGGCGGCTGGTGAGGCGGTTGGGCACTGCATAGGTCTTCTGGCTGGTGTCGTCCTGTATCCATGAGTAGGATAGGGTATTCTGTATGCCCAGCAGGTTAAAGACCTCCAGGCTGCCCCATATGCTCTTTAGGTTATTGAAGTAGCTGTGGCTCGGGTGGTTGTGTCGTTTAGAGTCCAGCAGCAGGGCCGAGAAGCCTATATCCACGCGCTTGTAGTCGGGTATGCGTATCACATCCTGGTACAGGTGGCCTGTGGGTGGCCCCACAGGTAGGCCGCTGGCGTATATGCCGTTGATGTGTACTTTAAAATTCTTATTGTGCGGCAGGTAGTCTTCAAAGTACATACCCAGCATAAAATGCTGGTCGCTGGGCATAGGAAAGTAGTTGTTGTAGCCGGGTATGCTGCCGCTGTCAGTTATCTTCTGCATGGCGCGCAGCAGCCCTATGCTGATCCACGATGTGGCATCCTTTACCAGGTCGCCATACAGGCGCACCTCGCCGCCGTATATGTGGCCTATGGCATCGTTCTTGCCCGTGTATTCTATCTGCACATTGTTGTAGATGTACGGGTCTATGTTCCACAGGTCTTTATAATAAGCCTCTGCGGTTATCTTAAAGGGGCGGTTGTACATCTTAAAGTTATAGTCCAGCCCCAGTACAGTCTGGAACGACTTTTGCGATTTCAGTTGCGTGTTGATGTTGCCCACCATATCGCGCATCTCGCGGTAAAAAGGCGGCTGGTCATATATGCCCGTGGCAAACTTGTACACAATGTCCTTAGCGCCCTCCGGCTTGTAAGAGAGCTGCACACGAGGGCTTACAATACTCTCGCTGTTCAGGAAACTATACCCATAGCGCAGCCCTATTGATGCCGTAAATTTATTCGCCGAGTCAAACCGTATATTGTCCTGTACAAAGCCGGTGATGCGGGTATAATTGAAGGTGGCCGATGAGTTGTAGAAGTAGGCCATGGTCAGCGCGTTAGGGTCATAAGGCTGGCTGAAGGCCGCGCTGTCCCTTTGCTCCCACTGGTGCAGGTCATCGCTGATGTAAGTAACAGTGGCGTTTGCGCCAAACTGTATGAAGTTGTTCTTAAGATCGTAAGAGCCGCGCATACCCACATCGCCCACGCTCACATTCAGGTAGTTGCGGGCAAAGTCGTGTATCTCGCCCGTGCCCAGGTAGGTCTTTATTTGCCCGAAGTCGGCCTTGCTCTGGTCGGTCTGCAATTCGCCAAAGAGGTACTGCCCGTCTATATCGTAGGTCTCATATTCATTCGTTTGAAAGCCGGAGGCCAGCAGCTTTAATTTCAGCTTCTGGTCGGCAGAGTGGTAGGTGCCGGATACCCCGCCAAATCGCGAGTCGAACTGGTCCAGTTCGCTGCCGGTATAAAACACATCCAGCTGGTAGGCCTGGTTCAGCACACCAAAGCTCGTGGTCTGCGACTCAGGAAAAAAGGTGAACCTGTTGCGTGCATAGTTGGCGATCACTTCAAATTCCCACCTGCTATTCACCCTATAATTTATGAGCGCCTGCACGTCAGAGAAGGATGGATTGTACACACCCTTGGTTGGCTGCGATTGCAGCAGGTATTGGTTCGTCTTTTCGCGCGCGCCTACCAGGTAGGTC
>CAIVKT010000569.1 GCA_903906615.1 uncultured Bacteroidota bacterium
CGCACATGCTCAAAATAATAAACCTTGAAATTAGCCGGCACTTCCGACTGATTGATATATCCCTGTTCCTTAAACAGCTTTTCAAGCGCCTCCAGGTCTTCCATGCTCACCTGCATCAGGAAGTCTAGGTCCGTTGACTCTCTCAGGCTCAGGTCGCCATAAAATTGCAGGCAATAGGAACTGCCTTTGTACGGAACAACGCCTATACGCTTCTGCACAAACAGGCTGTTCAGCCGCAGCAGCTCTTTATACTGTTCAAAATTCCTCAACGCTATGCCCCGGCAATCAGCTTGCAACTGTTGCCGCGCGGCATCATCGCTTTTTATATTGGCTATTGCTTTGTTGAGTACAGGCCGTATGTGGTGGGCTGCCGCTATACGCACCAGCAGCGGCATATCTACAGTATGCTGTTCAAAAAAAGTGGCCAACTCTTCCTCCTTCGCCGTGCCTAAAAACACCCGGCAGGCCAGTACCAGCGCAGTCAACTCTATGCCCCACTTATCTTTCAACTCACCTGTTGCTATCATAGTCGCTGGTTGTTGTACATTTCCCTGAAAATCCCCTGCTTATTGATCAGCTCTTCATAGCTGCCACACTCGGCCACAGCGCCATCCTTCATCACATAGATCATGCTGGCCAGTTTCAGGTTATACATGCGGTGCGAAATCAGTATCACCATTTTGCCCACAGCATGTTCTTTCAGTTGCCCGAATAGCTTATGCTCGGCCATGGCATCTATACTGCTTGTTGGCTCATCCAGTATGATCAGTTTGGCCTGTTTGTAAAAAGTGCGTGCCAGTGCCAGCTTCTGCCATTGCCCGCCACTCAGTTGCTCCGACCGCTGAAAGGTGCGCCCCAGCCTCGTTTCGTATTGATCATTAAGCATAGCAATGAAGTCAGCAGCGCCTGCAGCCGCCGCTGCACTGCGTATATCCGCATCCCTCACCCGTAGTTCATCGGCCAGTGTTATGTTCTCGCCAATGGTCATAAAGTATTTCTCAAAATCCTGGAACAGGAAGATGCTGTTGCTCCTGTACTGCGCTTCCGCAATATCGCCTATGTTCACGCCATCTATCTGTATGCTGCCCTGTTGTAACTCATAAGCCCTTGCCAGCAGCTTCACCAGTGTCGATTTCCCCGACCCGTTCTCCCCCACTATAGCTATGATCTTACCCGGCTCGCAGGTTACAGACACATTACTAAGCACCTGCTTACCCGTTTGCGGATAGGTAAATGAAACACCTTCAACTACCAGCCCATTCCCTGTTGCTTTTGGGAAAGGGGACCGTCCGTCCTTACCTTTTTCTTCAATATCAAAGAAGGTAAAAATATCCTTCAAAAAAAGCCGCTGCTGAAATATCTGCACCAATGATTGCAGGAAGTTCTTAGAGGCCGTCTGCAACCGCTGAAAGCCTTGCAGGTAAATGACAAACACCCCCAGCGTTATTGCCCCCATCCAGGCATTCTTCGTAAGCACCACAAGTATAGCCGCCATGATCACCACCTCTATCACCTGCGCCAGCAGGCTCAGCACCGTAAAACGCTTGTTCACGCCGTCCCTGGCTTTGTAAATAATATCCTTAACGCTTTTATACCTCCCTATGAACACATCCGCAAAACCAAACGACCGCACTTCCTTGGCATAAGACACCCCTGTAAGCACCTGGTGATAGTAATTGGCCTCCCGCTCCATAGGCACATACTTCTTCTCCAGCTTAAAGAGCCTGTACCCATAATACCACTTCACACACGCCAGCGGTATAGAGATGGCCACAAATATGAGTGCATAGAACCATTGCAGCCTGAACAGAAAGCCGATCAGCATTACCAACGACAGGCTATTGAGCACCAGCCCGTTCATATTGTTCAGCAGCACCGGTGCCTGGTACTCCGATTTTTGCTGTGCCATATGCAGCGTATCATGGTATTCCGGGTTCTCATAATAGGCCATATCCACTGCTACCGCTTTTTGCAGCACCTTTTCTGATAAGTGCATGGATAGCCGCTGCAACTGTATGGTATAGATATATATAGATACCTGGTTGGCCACCGCCAGCAGGAACTGCACCCCGGCAAACCAAAGGATAATAGGATAAATGGTCTCAAACCCACGCTTTTGCGGCTCCGAGATCAGGTCTACCAGCATCTTGATGATATACAAAGAGGCTACCGGCAGCAAAGCCTGCAAAAACAACAGCAGCACATTAAGCACAGAAAGATACTTCCCTGCCTGCCATATAAGCCCTATCGTGCGGTAAAGGTCCTTCCTGAAGTGGTTGGCTTCTTTTATATAGCTCATCCCTCTTCTCTTTTTCTGCCTATCATTAAACAAATATAATCTCTAAATTTGTCATTCTATACTTAACAGATAATGATGACCCATCAGTACCGTGGCTTTGGATTGAATATCGCTTCTGATATAGATTTCCCCGAATTGCTGCCACGTACTTTCGCCCGGGCTGATGTTACCATCATTCACGGCCCGGTCAACAGCAACATCCCCGGCGACCGCTACGAGCAGGATGATTTCATCACCATCATCAGCCCCACCGAATACTACCTGGATATAAAAGGCAATTGCCGATACCAGGTGCTTGCAGGTGATATCATTCATATTAACCCCTACCCCGGTATAGATGGCCGTAGCATACGCCTCTACCTGCTCGGCTCGGTTATGGCATTTGTATTGTTCCGCAAGGGCCTTATACCACTGCATGCCTCCGGCATCATCAAAAACGATAAGGCCATACTATTCACCGGCGACTCTGGTGCGGGCAAGTCTACTACTATAGCGCAACTTGCGCTCCGTGGCTACAAAATATTTACAGACGACATCTGCGTTATCGGCAAAGATGGCCTCGGCACCGCCTCCTACCCCATGATGAAGTTATGGGATGATACCCTCGCTACCCTCAACGATCCTGCATACAGCAATAAAGACTTCCGGTTAAAACCCGATCTCGACAAATACGGCCACTTCTTTCATGACAGCTTTCACGAAGAGTCAACCTTAATAGATACCATCTTCATTATCCGCCCCGATGATACTATAAATGATATCCATTACAACAAGCTCTCCGGCCACAAAGCCTTTGATGCGCTGGCACAGCAGGTATACCGCCGCTATCTCATTGCTGATCTCGCCCTTCGCACCATCTACTTCAAAACCATATCTGCGCTCGCGGGCAGTTGCAACATCATAGAAATATACCGCCCCGCAGGCAACAACATACCCGCCTTCATAGACCGGCTCGAAGCCATCATTAACGAACTTCCCACCAGCCTATGAAACAAAGAGCCTTTTCCGATTACCTGCTCTTCACCGAGGCTTGGTTGTTCCTTGCCTTCGCCCGGATCATGCTCTTATTTATCCCCTTCCGCAGCATAGCTAAGGTATTGGGCAAAGCAATGCAGCAAGCGCCTGCACAGTTATTACAAAAACCACAGCTACCCTATTCAATAAGCATCGCCATATTGCGAGCGGGCAACCGCTCACCATGGCGCACCAAGTGTTTTGAGCAGGCAAT
This sequence comes from uncultured Bacteroidota bacterium, assembly GCA_903906615.1. Taxonomy (GTDB): domain Bacteria; phylum Bacteroidota; class Bacteroidia; order Chitinophagales; family Chitinophagaceae; genus Nemorincola. The sequence continues at coordinate 3,528 of CAIVKT010000569.1, forward strand.
AGCCGCTAAAATAATGCTCCAACTGCGTGGCATAAAAAGCACTGTCTACTTCGGCATCAATAAAACCACAAATGAAATGCTGGCCCATGCGTGGCTCAAGGTCAATGACAGCATCATCACCGGCGGGCCGCATATTAGTCAGTTCACCATCGTTAGTTGGTTTGGCAGTTAAAGAAAAAACATGAGCGCTATCTTCGGTATCATTAATAAACACGGGCAACCTTTGGAGGATAACATCATCCGACAGATGCAGCACACGCTGGCGCACCGTGCTAACGGAGGCAAATATTATTGGCGCTCACCCAATCTATTCTTCGGCCAATACGATCTCAACAACACCTCGCAGCAAACTCTTGAACATGGCGACCTCATCATCGCCACCGATGCCCGTATTGACAACCGGCAAGAGCTGGCCGCATCTTTAAACATAGATCCGCAGCTTGTGCTTACATTAAACAATGGTCAGCTCATTCTCGCTGCCTATCAAAAATGGGGCAAAGATTGTGTGCGTCACCTCGATGGCGAATTTGCGTTTGCTATCTATAACATAGCCACCGGCACCATCTTCTGTGCTGTTGACCATATAGGTGTGCGCCCCCTGTATTATTATGATACGCCCGATACTTTTCTTTTTTCCTCTGAAATGAAAGGCATACTTGCCATCAAACAAACACCCAATACATTCAATGAAGAAACCCTCATAGAATATTTCTTTCGCCAATCCGATCAATCCAAAACATACAACAGCGAGGTCTTCTCCCTGTGCGGCGGACATTCACTTACACTCGATGGCAGCAAACAGTTGCGCATCAACCAATACTGGGAGCCACAAGTCCTCGGCAAGTATCATTTCTCAAAAGATAATGACTGGGCCGAATGCCTCCGCGATCTGCTGTTCAAAACAGTGGCCCAAAGCCTGCAAACCGATGCGCCCGCAGGCATCACGCTTAGTGGCGGCCTCGACTCCTCTTCAATAGCCTGTATAGCGGGCAAAATATTAGAACAGCAGAACAAACCACTCTACGCCTTTTCCTCTGTATTGCCGCAAGGCCACAATGGCATAGAAACTGATGAGCGCAAATACATAGACCTCGTAGGCAAGCATGTAAAAAACCTTATACAGACCTATGTTGAAGCCCCCGGCGCTGGCCCGCTCTCCGGCCTCGAAGCATCTTTTGAGTTGGAAGAAACTATTCCCAACGCCTTCTTTTACATGGACCGCGCGCTGCAACAAGCCATGCAGCAAAAAAACGTACGCATAGCACTCTCCGGCTTTGGTGGCGATCTCTTTGTTTCGCACAAAGGCAATTTTGTACTCTATCAATTGATCGCACAAGGCAAGCTTGGCAGGGCTATTGATCTATTAAAACAAGCACGCTCTTTCGATAGCTCTTACCTCCAAATAATAAAAACAGATTACATAGCCTATACCGCCTGGCACAAACACTACGCTGCTTATAAAAACAAGGGCCGCACCAACTGGCGCACACATACGCCGCTTACCGAAGCTTTTGCCGGCAAGTACCTACCCGGCATTGACCTTGCCCCCTCAAAAGACCAGGGTGCCTGGATGCAGCAATACATCAGCAACGGGCAGGCGGGCAGGCTGCTCGGCAACTTCACCAATAGCTTTGCCGCATATAATATGGAAGCAGCAATACCCCTGCTCAATAAAAATATTATGGAGTTCATGCTGGATGTGCCTATGGAGCAATTCAGGATAAGAGGCGCTAAACGCAGCCTACTGCGCCGTGCCATGGAAGGCGTATTACCTCCGGAGATA
>CAIVKT010000570.1 GCA_903906615.1 uncultured Bacteroidota bacterium
ATCTATTGCGCTATCATCTATCTGATTACCTGACACAACGTCAGAATTTTCGTTAGGTTCATTTAACCCGACAGTCATTTTATTTATTTGTGGGAGAGAAAAAATCGGAAAATAAGCTATTCAAACAGGAAAAAACCGGAGTGAACGGTTGAAAAGGGGAGTGAAGCGGGGTGTTATATTTCTACGGAAGCTCTCATCGCTAAATTGTACTTTTGCTGGCTAAAAATCAGGGCAGAGTGTATATATGGGACATAAAAAGCTGATCCGCTTCCAGGCTATTGATACTTATAGTAATGTGCTGCAATACCCCGAAGGGATGAAGGGCAACTGGCATACCTTTTTCAAGAACAACAACCCCATAACACTGGAGCTGGCCTGTGGCAAGGGCGAATACAGCGTGAACCTGGGCCGCGAGCATAAAGACAAGAACTACATAGGGGTGGATATAAAGGGCAACCGCATATACACCGGCGCCAAAGCCGCGCTTACCGAAGGCCTCGCTAATGTGGGCTTCCTGCGCATAGGCATAGGGCAGATAACCAATTACTTTGCACCCGGCGAGGTAGATAATATATGGATTATCTTTCCCGATCCTTTTTTGCGTAAGGGCAAGGCGAAGAACCGGCTTACGCATGAGCGCTTTTTGGCGCTGTACCAGCAGATACTCAAGCCGGGAGCACGCATCAACCTGAAAACCGACTCAAAAGAGTTATACGACTTTACACAAGAGGTAGTGACGGAGCAACAGTGTATCGTGCACGAGAACATTGCCGATATATATGGCAAGGGACTCGCTTCCGGCCCGCTGGCCATACAGACGTTCTATGAAAAGATGCACCTGCTTGATAACCGCACCATATATTATATCTCCTTCTCCCTGCCCGAAACACCAATAGTAGTTACAGGCCGTTTTGCAAAGGATGAAGATGAAGATGGCGCAGATGAAGGAGCTGTAGAAGAGGCATAATGCAGCAGGAAGGGAAAGACTATATTATATTGCCCAACGGGCTGCTGGTGTTTACAGCATCGTACCTGCTGGAGCGGGGTTACTGCTGCGGCAATGGCTGCCTCAACTGCCCTTACGACTATAAAGAAGTGCCCGAACCGGGCCGCACCAGGCTGTTGCAAAAAAGAGCGCAAGATGAAAAAGGAAGATAAAGGCAAGGAAAATATTTTTGATGTTATATACGACATAGTGCGCTCAGTGCCCAAAGGCAGGGTTACAAGCTATGGCGCGGTGGCAGCCTCTATAGGTGTTGCCTCCGGCGCGCGCATGGTGGGCTATGCGATGAACCACTGCCACGCTGCAATGCCCAAAGTACCTGCCCACCGGGTAGTGAACAGGAACGGGATGCTCACCGGCAAGCACCATTTCAATCCGCCCGAAAAAATGCAGCAACTGCTCGAAAAGGAAGGCATAAAAGTGAAAGAAGATAAAGTCCTTAACTTTGACACCCTGTTCTGGGACCCGATGAAAGAGCTGGAGTTATAATTTTTTGTTACGAAGCGCGTTTTGAAATAGTTGGAATAGTTTTTGTTGTATTAGTTTAAACAGCGGCAATGGCCGTATTATATGCACCCCTCGAAGCCTGGTATAAAGTTTTTTTCAATTGTTTCCCTGTTATTTATTATTCTTTTTTCAGCCTGCGGCCCGGGCAAGTCTAAGAAGCCAGCCCCCTCCGGCTATTCTGATGATGCGTTTACAGAGCGGCTGAAAGCGGTGCTAAAGCCCGTAGACACTACCATAAAGAAAAAGATCGTATCCATTACCGCCAATGTGGCCTATGTATACCAGTCTGATGAGTACCAGCCTGTATGGGTAAAGGAGAATTATGTGCCTACCCGCGCCGCAGATAGCCTGGTAGCCGAACTGGAAGATATGCAGTGGGATGGCATCAACCCCGACCGCTACAACCTGGCAGCTATAAAAAAATTAAAGAGCATACTGGATACCACGAAGCACAACAGTGTAGACCAGGCCATAGCTTTTGATACCGCCCTTACGCACAGCTACCTCGCAGCCAGCCACGACCTGCTGATGGGCCGCATAACACCCGGCTCTGTAGACTCGCTCTGGTATCATGTAAACGATACGACCTGGAATGCCCCGCAGTTGCTCGTAGAAGCGAAGGGCTATACCTCGCTCGATGCCTTTCGCAGCAAAGTACCTACGTATGCCTTATTACGCAGCGAGTACAAGCGCTATACCGAACTGGCTGCCGACAGCCTGTTCCTTAAGGCGCTGGCCGAAGTGCACAGCACTACACTACAGAAACAATATGATGATGGTACGCTCAATAATATCAACACAGTAATAAAAGACGAACTGCCCTGGCTGGAGACCGTTCAGAATGATACCATGAGCGAAGAAAAGCAACTGGTGACTACTTACCAGTCCTACAATGGCCTGCAGGTAACCGGTAAGATAGACAGCAGTACACTTGCCCGCCTGGGCATGCAGCCTGCGGCATACCTGGCCAAGATCAGCGCGAACATGGAGCGGGTACGGTGGATGCAACAACAGTTTGGCGATCTGTACCTGGTAGTGGATGTGCCGCTGATGGAGTTGTTCCTGCGCAAAGACGGTGGCAATGCCATGCACATGCGCGTAGTGGTAGGCAAGCCCGAAAGGCAAACGCCATCCCTATTCGCTACTATGGCCAATGTGGTCATTAACCCGCCATGGGGTGTGCCGCCTACCATCCTTAAAAACGATTTGGTGCCCGGCTTTAAGAAAGATGGCCGTAAATACCTGGCAAAAAAAGGACTGAAGCCTTACGACAGGAATGGTAAGGCAGTTAGCGTGGCGAGCCTGAATATGGGCAACATAAAGAGATACACCTACAAGCAGGACCCCGGTGATGACAACTCGCTGGGCGTGGTGAAATTCAACTTGCCCAACCCATGGGACATTTACCTGCACGATACCCCCCACCGCGATGACTTTGTGAAACGCTACCGGGCGCTTAGCTCAGGTTGCATCCGTCTGCAGCATCCGCAGGAGATGGCATTGTACATACTTTCAGAGATCGAGCATAAGAAATATTTTACGCAGGGCAAATTGGATACCATCATAGACACCCACAAAACAAGATGGGAAGTATTGAAAACCAAGATACCGGTGCATATCGCCTACCTCACCGCGTTTGAGGATACCACCGGCAAGCACCTGCAATTTACCCGCGACATCTATGGCCGTGATGTGAAACTGATAGCGGCGATGCAGTAATGTGGGAATATTATTTTTACTTTTTATTTTTTTTTATAAAATATTTTTTGGTTTGTTAAATTTTTTTAACTAATTTTATATTTCACCAAAACAATGATTTATCAAAAAGATGTTATTGTTGCCAGTATTATTCTTGTTTGCGCAGGGTGTATTTGCGCAAACTGCAGCGTTAAAGATAATTAATCATAGCACATGCACAGTTTACGTGAACATGTATGCCATTGATGCCAATTTAGGTAATGGAAGCGCATGTGATATAAGGGTTTGTTTAACCATACCTCCCGGGCCTCCAGTTACTTTTGCAAATCCTTATCTTATTCCTTTACCGGATTATTGCACAATGACTACACCAATTACCCTTGCAGGTCTCTATACTGAATTTTATGTAACGCTTACGCCAAACTGGAATTGGACAGATTGCGAATTTCAATATGATTGTGGCGATTGTGGAACAGGCGGTGCAATTAGTGAAACATATCCGGGTGGTACAGCAGCCTGTGCTATCAATTGCGTTGGTACAGGATCAGAGTCTTGGATACCTAATACCTGTAGCCCTCCGATAGTAAAGGCAGTTTGGTCATCGCCCGGAAATTGTGTGATGAATAATGTGCAGATTGATTTTATTAATAAAAAAATGCCGATAGTAACCCTGCTATCGGCATTTTATTTTAAAACTGTATAGAGTCGTTTAAAACTTGTCGTTATGTTCAGGTATTCTCTTTGGTGCATGTCAGCATTTTGTTTACTGTTTTTTTTTCTTTGCGGCATATTTACCGAAACAAGTGCCCAGGTCATTTCTACCTATGCCGGTACAGGTGCGAGGAGTACAAGTGGCGATGGA
>CAIVKT010000571.1 GCA_903906615.1 uncultured Bacteroidota bacterium
TATACACACTTTCCAGGCGTGCCTCTTCAACCACTCGAGCATCTCTCCAATTCATCAGGTAAAAGCGATATTCGACTTAGAATACCGCTCCATTACCAAATGGGGTGCAAATGTAGGCATTCCCGCAAAAAAAATGAAATTTATTAAAACTTAGTTGCCAAACAGCCGCAACGCATTGGCAGTAGTGGCCTCGGCTATCTCTTCTATGTTGCATTGCTTTATGTCGGCTATTTTTTGGGCTATGGCGGGTATGTAGCTGCTCTGGTTGCGCTTCCCGCGGTATGGTGCTGGCGCCAGGTAGGGCGCATCTGTTTCCAGCACTATATTGGCCAGCGGCACTGTAGTGATCACCTCCGGCAGGTTGGTATTCTTATAAGTGACCACCCCGCCTATACCGAGGAGAAAGCCCAGTTCTACGATCTGCACAGCTTCATCAACAGTGCCGCCGTAGCAATGAAAGATACCCTTTAGCTTACCATTCTGCTTGCTGCGCACTATGTCTATACAATCGCCTGTTGATTCACGGCTGTGTATCACTATCGGTAGGTCGTATTGCAGCGCAAGGTCTATCTGGTATTCAAAGGCTTCTATTTGTTGTGCTTTAAAAGTGAGGTCCCAATGATAGTCCAGCCCTATCTCGCCTACCGCGTAAAATTTTCTTTTGCCCAGCCACTCTGCCACCAGCGCCAGCTCTTCTTTATACTGCTCTTTTACGTAACAGGGGTGCAGGCCCATCATGGGCATACAGTTGGCCGGCCATTTATCGGCGAGCAGCAGCATACCGTCTATAGTACCCTTATCGCAGTTGGGCATGTACATCTTCGTCACCCCGGCATCAATAGCCCGCTGTATCTGTCCTTCATCGGCCATCAGCCGCTCGTCGTAGAGATGGGTATGTGTGTCTATAAACACTCTTTAAAAATTAAAAAGTAAAAGTAAAAAAGCAAAAAAATGAAATTATCATTGAAATAGTCGGCATAGGATGAACATATAATGTTTCGAGGTGAACACCACTACTCTGCAAATTTAGTTAAAACTATCTCCTCCTCAAAACAGCCTACCCTGCCCCACCACTACCCGCCTGAAGTCTTTGGTGTTTAGTTCCATTTGGGTTTCGTTGAGGTGGTATTTTTTGCAGTAGATGTCGAATTGTGTTTTTATCAGTTCGGCAAATTTGCCATCGCCTGTTATACGGTTGCCCCAGCGGCTGTCGTTCACCTTGCCCTCGTGGCACTCGCTGATCTGGTGCCACACCTTCTCTGCCCTGTCGGGGAAGGCCTTGAACAGCCAATCTTTGAAAATAGGGCCTATGGCCCCATTCAGTCGCACTACGGTATAGCCTGCCCATTTAGCGCCTGCTTCGCTGGCCGCCTTCAGCACATCGTGCATGTGCATATCGTTGAGGCCCGGTATCAGCGGCGCATTCATAATGCCTGTTGGTACACCGGCCTTGCTCAGTGTTTCCACCACCTTCAGCCTGCTGCGGTAGGAGGCCGTGCGTGGCTCCAGCAACCGGCGCAGGTCTTCATCCAGCGATGTGATGGAGGAGAACACGCGCACGAGGTTCAGCTTAGCGAGGTCTTGTATAATATCCATGTCGCGCAGTACCAGTGCGTTCTTAGACAGTATGCCCACGGGGTTGCGGTACTCCAGGCATATCTCCAGCAGTTGCCTCGTTATCTTCATCTTGCGCTCTATGGGCTGGTAGCAATCAGTATTGCCGCTGAGCGATATGGTGGCCGGCACCCAGCTCTTGTTATCAAAGAATTTGCGCAGCAGCGCGGGGGCGTTCTTCTTCACCACTATGCGGCTTTCAAAATCTACACCGGCGCTGTAGCCCCAGTATTCGTGGCTGTTGCGGGCATAGCAGTATACGCAGCCATGCTCGCATCCCTGGTAAGGATTAGCAGAGTACATCATGCCTACATCAGGGCTGGTCACGGTGTTCACCAGTGTTTTGCTGTCGTCTATGATGTATTCGGTATTGCGCTTCTCCTGCTCCCAGTCGTCTATGCCTTCCACATGCTCCTGCACATACTCCCCCTTCAGAAATCTATTCTTCGGGTTGAACTGCGCCCCTCTCCCCTTCTCAAATCGTTCTGTTGCTGCCTGGTTGATCATTTGTTTTAGTCGTTAGTGGTTAGTCATTAGTCGTTAATCTGCTCATTTTATATTCGTTCACATTAAATCACATTCATCGCATTCTTCACATTAAATCACATTAAATCATATTCACTCACATTAGCCCACATTCATCCACATTCCCCACGTCTGCATATTCCGGGCCGGTGTATTCGTGGTCTACTTCTTCATATTCGGGTGGTGGTGCGGGAGGCGGCTTTTTTTTGATCACTACTTTTCGTGGCTCACCGGGCAGTGCGTCTTCTTCCAGCAGGTGCTTGTTCTTTACCTCGCCGTTTTTCACCAGCATGTCCCGTACCGAGCCAAAGCCTATGGCATCCTTCATCACATGCGGGTTAAATAGTTCACTCCCCTTCCGCACTATATCCTTTTGCTCAAAGTGGTCTTTGATCTGGTACATTACCTTGCGCACCGTATCCTTCTTTATGCGGTTGTCAAAGAGGCTGTACTGCATCACGGTGTTCTTCACAAATGACTGTATGCCTACATTCAGGTTGGTTACTTTGTCGGTAAAGACGGTTTTGAGGCCACGGCTTTGCTCAAAGTCGGTGATGCGCTCGTAGATATAGCTGCGCAGTTCCATGGCATCCTGCACGGGATCTGCAAGCTTTATGGATGTCTCCCACTTGCTGCCATCGCGGTACCTGATGCCGAAATAGACCTCCTTGCAAAACAGGCCGCCCTTCACCATCCGCTGCTCCAGCCGGGTACAAAGGCTGATAAGCATAGACTCCAACTGCTGCCGGTCGCGGCTCTGCTGGCTGCTCATGGTGCGGGTGGCGCTCATGGTGCGGTTCTCCACTTTGTTGTACATATCCACCTCGCCAAAGTTGAGCCTGCGGTGCCAGTAGTCGCCCACTACCCCGCCAAACACCTTGCGCAGCAGGGCAGCCGAGGCGTGCCGCATCTCCAGCGGGGTACGGATGCCGGTAAGCAGCAGGCGGCGTTCATTACGGCTGGCTATGCCGGGCAGGTCGGTGAGCTTCATTTTGGCCAGATGCTCGTCTATATTATCAGGGGTGATGACCACCAGCCCATCTATCTTTTGCAGGCCCGTGCCTACCTTGGCCAGGAACGAATTGGGCGCTATGCCTATGGAGCAGGTGAGGTAATCGTACTTCGCGGCGATGTCGGCCTTTATCTGCCTTGCTACCTCTGTAAGGTCGTTATACACCAGCCGGTAGGAGTAGAAATTGGCCACGGCCTCGTCTATACTCTTAGGTATCACATCATCGCAGTAGCTGCGCATAATGTTCATCACATCCACATGTATGATGCGGTACCAGGCCGGATGCGTAACGGTGGTGATCATCTCGGGGCACAGCATCCGGCAGTCGGAGAGGCGCATGCCGCTCTTCACTCCAAATATCTTGGCTTCTTTTGAAGCCGCGATCACAGCGGCATTGGGACTATCGTAGGTAAGCACGCCCACAGGTTTGCCCCTCAACTCGGGATGGCGCTGCTGCTCGCAACTGGCAAAGTAGCAGTTCATGTCAAGGAACATGA
>CAIVKT010000572.1 GCA_903906615.1 uncultured Bacteroidota bacterium
GTCGCGGATTGCGCTAATGTCTTGCCCGCCCGATGAGAACTCATTGTATACCTGGTCTGTTGTAGCCACATTCACCCTCATATTATCATGCTGGCGGTGGTAATCGGCAAGTTGATTGGCCTGTGTTAAAAACTCAGGGTTGGTAACAATGATCAAGTCCGCCTGAGGCTGCCCGTGCAGGTTCTGAGGAACAATCTGCCCGATGAATTTAGGCGATGAAAACCCGGTGCTGTTCATCGCTACAAACTCATGCAGGCGCGCAGCATCCTGTGTAAAGGTATATGTGGTGCCGCTGAGGCTGCCGTTTATTAGCACCGCGTTCTGCGGGTCTGTTACATCCCATACCTGCGTATTGCTGTTAGCTCCCTGCAAGCGGTAGGTGGTAATATTGCCGCTGCCCACACTGCGCCAGTCGCGGAAGTTCATCTCTGTTGCCGATGCCATATCCAGCGCCCTGCGACCGTTTATCTCAATATAGTTAAGGAAGCCAATGGCTGTGCTGTTGAGTGGCGAATAATTAATAGTTACGTTAGCAGTTTGCGCGTTACAGGCCCCTGAATAGGTTACTGTGCTGGGCACCAATATATCATCGCCCTGGGAGGCGGCGGGATATGTATAAGTGCCTATAGTATTACCATTAACAGAAACAGAGTAACTATCTTTTGTAAGGCTGCTGATTACAAAATATACTTTACACGTAAGGTTACTGATATAAGACCCGAGGTTGAAATTAAATGATTGTGTGGTATTACCTATCTGTGCATAAAACTGCTCTCCATACCATAGCTTACCCATTTGCGCAGGATTTACATCATCGGTATCATGTACATCGTAATAGTTGAAGCTGTCCACATATACATTTGCAGTGCCTGTGGCAGGCTGTGCTGCAAGGCGTTTGCCCGGGCCCTGATCGAAGGTGATAAAATAATAAGCAGTGTCAGTATACAGGTTCTTTTGGTGTGTGAAGCGCTGGTTCACACTATCCTTATCCCACTCCGTAGGGCCTATGGCATAGAACATGGCAAACTCACCGTTATCAAATACATTATCGCCATTGCCACTTACCCATATTGCGTTTTCGAGCAGGTCGCTCGGGCGTTGTACTTTATTATCTTCAGACAGCATATTGCCACCGTTACCAAACACCCTGATATTTGCGGGATTGATATTGGCCGGGTTGAGGCCCATGGAGGTAATAAAGTTGAAGTCTATTTTATAAAAGCCTGTGGCAGGCACTGCTACTTTAAACCAGGTGCCATTAGCCAGTACAGAGGAAGAAGCATCCGTAGTTCTTGCCGCTGATTTGGGTGTATTGCCCGGTGCGGGTTCTGTTACTTTAATCGTAAAGCTGCTCACCCTGCTGGTGGTGCCTGTGGAATATGCGGGAATGCGCACTACCATGAATGGTTGCTTGCTATCCATTCCCATTAATATTTCCGGCTTGGCCGGGTCGCCGGTCATTGCGTCTTTAGGCATCGCCGCAATGGGCTCATAACTAATACCTGATATTTGCACATCGGGCTTTACAAATTGTGACAGCATGATCTTTTCTGTCACGTAGCCATGGTGTATATCCTGTGGGCCCACCTGGTATGTAGTGGTTTGCGCCTGTGCTACCCCGAAGCCCAACAGGGCGGTAAGTCCGAAAAGGGTTGATATTCTATTTATCATCATGTATGGTATTAAATAGCCTTATTCTATCAAAATTAAGTAATATTTGCTTACAATCCTCAATGGACGTGATGCAGCTTGCCATAAAAACGTAATTATTTTTCGAATATTATATCCACTGAAAATAAATTTCAAAAAAAAATCAAAGCTATTTTGCGGAAAGCTTGAAAATCTGAAAAGTTTGAGGTAACATTGTAACTAGTTTTAACAACTTGCCCACTTAATCAGGTGTAAATTATTTGGTAAAATTATGAAAAGACAACTCATTGGTCTCAGCTTGCTATGCGTAGGAGCATCAACATTCTTCTCTGCATGTTCCAGTGGCTCACATAAGAAAGGTAAAGGAGATAAGGTATCCCAGGTAACCGGGTGGCCGCTTAACGATAAGCGGTTTGGTGGCTACGAGGTCACTAATTATCCCGGCCAGCAAACGCCTATTGGCATGGCCTTTGTACAAGGTGGCCGTTTTACAATGGGCGCTACGGACGACGAAATGCCGACTCTCGAAAACAACAGCATGAGGCGTACTGTTTCTGTTTCTTCCTTTTATATGGATGAGACGGAAGTAGCCAACGTCAGCTATCGTGAGTTCATCTTCTGGCTGACGCGCGTGTATGGAGCCGATTACCAGGACCTGATAGACCGCGAAACACCGGACGTAACCGTATGGCGCCAGGCTATGAGCTATAACGAGCCATACGTAAAAAACTATTTCTGGCACGCTGCATACAACGACTACCCGGTAGTAGGTGTGAACTGGTACCAGGCAAATGACTTTTGCCAGTGGCGCACAGACCGCGTGAATGAGTTTCTCCTCATACAGGCGGGCCAACTGAAGCCAAACCCAACACAGTCTAATGAAGACGTGTTCAACACCGAATCGTATATCGCAGGGCAGTACCAGGGAACACAAGGTTCTCACCCGCACAAAGACCTGGACCCGAACGGATCAGGTACACGTACTGTAAGAAGGTCAGATGGTATATTCTTACCCGACTACCGCCTCCCTACAGAAGCTGAGTGGGAATACGCCGCGCTGGGCCTCATAGGTAATAACCCAAGCCCTGAGAACAAACGCCGCCGTGGCGAGGAAGTAGTTACCGACCGCAATACAATGCCATGGGGACCAAAGAATACAACGCGCTATGGCTTGCATAACCAATACCAGGGCGAATTCCAGGGCAACTATATGCGTGGCGAAGGCGACGTAATGGGTGTAGCCGGCGGCCTTAATGATAATGCAGACATCACTGCGCCGGTACGTTCTTTCCTTCCTAACGCATTTGGCCTGTACAACATGGCAGGTAATGTGAACGAGTGGGTGATGGATACTTACCGCCCAATGTCGCACCACGATGTGAATGGCTTCCGTCCTTTCCGTGGCAACCAATATACTGAACCAAGACTGCAGGAAGATGGCACGCTGGAAGAAAAAGACAGCACAGGCCATATCCCTTACAGGAATGTGCCTAGCACAGAAATAGCCGCTAACGGCCGTTATGAATCAAGGACAAGTGACCTGAACAACTTCCGTGATGGTGATACTTTATCACAGTTCACGTATGCTTACGGGCAGAACACTTTGATCAATGACTCTACCAAGGTATACAAGGGTGGCTCATGGGCCGACCGCGCTTACTGGCTTTCTCCAGGCACACGCCGCTACATGCAGGGTAACCTGTCATCGGCTATGATCGGCTTCCGTTGCGTAACCGACCGCCTTGGCAGCCCTGATGGCGACAACGAACCGGGTGGCAATAACTTCGGTACCAGCAACTCGCACAAAAGGTAATAATTAACTAAGCATATTCGCAAAACCCCTTTCTTTATGAAAGGGGTTTTTTATTTTTACATAAAATCATCAGCGTGAACATCACCCGGTTATACGAGCTATACCTGCAACACCCCTTCATACAAACAGATACACGCAAGCCATTGCCCGGCGGCATTTACTTTGCATTGAGCGGCGGCAACTTTGATGGCAATACTTTTGCAAAGCAGGCGCTGGAGCAGGGTGCAGCCTATGCGGTTGTAGATAAACCTGATGTGGCCGCAAACGACAGGTATATTGTAGTGGATGATGTACTCACCGCATTGCAGCAACTGGCGAAGCACCACCGGCAACAATTCGATATACCTTTCATAGCCATCACGGGATCTAACGGCAAAACAACAACAAAAGAATTAGTGGCAGCGGTGCTGGGCAGCAAATACCATACAGCGGCCACAGAGGGCAACCTGAACAACCACATAGGCGTGCCACTGACCCTGCTGAAAATAAAGCCCGGCACAGAGATGGCCATCATAGAAATGGGCGCCAACCACCAGCGCGAGATAGCGGGCTATTGCGAGATAGCGCTGCCCACGCACGGCATCATCACTAACTGCGGCAAGGCGCATATAGAAGGCTTTGGCGGCATAGAAGGTGTGCGCAAGGGCAAGGGCGAGCTGTATGACTTTTTAAGGGCGCATAACGGCACTATCTTCCGCAATGCAGACCTTGACTACCTGGAAGGTATGGCGCACGATATACCCCAACAGGTGACCTACGGCAGCGCCAATGCGCAGTACATAGGCAAGCCGATAATGAAGGATGTATTTGTGCAGGTGGCCATGCTCACTGCACATACCGAAACAACAGTTGCCACCAACCTGGTAGGCGAATATAACTTCCCGAATGTAATGACCGCCATAGCTGTGGGCCTGCATTTCGGGATAGGCATAGACACTATAAAAGCAGCCATAGCAGCCTACAACCCCGACAACAGCCGCTCGCAATGGCTACAGAAAGGCACTAACCGCATTATACTCGATGCCTACAATGCCAACCCCACCAGTATGCGCGCAGCAATACTCAATTTTGCTACTGCCAGCCTCCCTAACAAAAGCCTGTGGATAGGCGGCATGAAAGAAATGGGCAGCGAAGAAGCCTATGAACACCGCGAGCTGGTAGCCCTCATAGCAGAACACGCATGGCAGCAGGTAATACTGGTAGGCAAAGAATTTAAAGACATTACCAACGGCTACACCTGGTTTGAAACATCGGCAGAAGCAGCCGCGTATGTGACCACACACCTGCCACAAAACAGCTCCATCCTCATCAAAGGATCGAGAGGCAGTAAGATGGAGGCGTTGCTGGCGGCATTGCCGGGGTGAGATCACTTCACCTCCTCACCCACCACACTCAGTGGCACAGGCAGCCTACCGGATACCATTATATTGGCGATGTCTTGTGCCTGTTCTTTGGTAAAGCCGACAGACGATATCTGTGTGTTGCCGGAGGATATGGGGTTATCAACACGAGGGCAGGAGTACATTTTGCCATCGTAAACCACGGCTATAAATTTGCCCAAATTACGCTCGGTCATACGATGCCAAACATCTGCTGCGGCTATATCCATCCTCATATCCACACAGGGCTGTCCCTGCTCCTCCTCGGCGCTTGCATGGCTGATGTGCGCACCCAGGTCAAATACATTAGCGTTGCTGGGCAACTTAATAGCATAGATAGGGATGAACGCATTGCGCGCTGCGGCCGTATCGCCCGGCTTCACATCATAGCTGAAGCCATACACAAGTCGTGCATCGGCAGGAAATATTTTCTTCACCACATCCTCATTAAGGTATTTGGTGAGTTGTACAGTATCCTTAGGCAATACGTAGCCCACCACCGGGCCATTAACTATTTCGTCATCTTTTACATTTATCGCCATCACTGCAAACAAGGGATTGAAAGTCAGCTCGCCATGCTCACTTTTCAGCATACCGCTGTTGTGGGTGTAGTGTGTTATGCTACCGGTATCCGCGCCTGCACCCTGTGTGGGCAAGGGATGCGCCCTGAGCATTTGCTGCCCCAGCGAGTCGTTTGCGGGTTTCAGGAACTGTATGAATTCAGCATTGGTATAGGTATCATAAAACCGCAGGTCGCCACCCACCAGTATGCGCGACTTTACCCGCTCTATATCCGCATTGCCTTTGCAGGTGATGCTTATTGTTGCTGCAATGGAATCGTATGTAGCCTGCGGATCATCGGCCAGGCCTGCCAGCCTGTCTTTGA
>CAIVKT010000573.1 GCA_903906615.1 uncultured Bacteroidota bacterium
GTAGCTATGGAGAAAAAAGACCTCAATGGCGCAATAAAATACCTACAAGACTATCTCAAAGCCGACCCCGCAAATAAGATCGCAAATACAAACCTGCTGCTATTGTATATTGATACAAAGCAGCCCGAACAGGCCAGGGCGCAGGTAAAGGCAATGAAAGATAAAGGAGTAGAGGTGCCGCCACAGCTATCGCAGCAATTAGGTGTTTAGTATTATCTGTATCCCGGCTTTTGTTCCAGTTGGTTGCAGTTCTCCATACTGCCCAGCCTGAAGGTTACCGGCACGTGCGCCTGTTGCATCTTCAGTTCCTGTCGGCAAAAGAAGGGTAGGTGTTGCGTATACAGGTTCTGTGGTATGGCAGCACGCATCCCCGGATACATAAGCTGAACTGTTGCCGGCGCAGCCGAAAAAGAATACTGCCTGATAAATACGCTATCTGTGCTTCCATAACGTACAACCTCCTGCGCAAAGCCAAACCTCGCGCTGAGCATAACCACTACAGATAGAACGATCGTTTTCATTTTTGTAATTCAAATTTACGACTATTTTCCACTTATACCGGTGTGATGAACTCCCCTAAATGCGACATCGCATATGCCAGCATCTTTTTTCTGGTTGCTTCATTTAGTTTTGCAAATCGCCCGTCTATAACCTCAAATTCTTTGAGTTCATCATACAGCCGTGCAAAATCCTCTACAGAGATTGATTTTTCAAACAGTTCCCTGTTCAGCACATACACTTTCAATACATCATCCAATATCTGTGCCATATAACCGATACCCAGTTTATACATCTGCTCCACCATAGAAGGTAGCAGGCCCACATATCCGTTCTGTATGAACTGTATAAACCCGCCTTGCCCCACCTGCATCCGTGCATAGTCATATGCTATCAACAACTGTTGCCCGTCAGAAAGGTCGTCAAGAAAATCAAAGGTCTTTTTCCGGTAAAGTTCTTCGTGCAGGGGTTGCGCAAAAAGATCATACAATAGATCGTCATCTTCAGCCTTTTGGGCATCTTCGAGGGCCTTTAAGCTTACAGGTGGCAGATATTTACTGTTCATGGTTGCCTTCTTTGGTTACAAAACAGCATAAAATTATCAGGAAATGGCGATATTTCATACACACACTGGTTCCAAATAATCATACCAACACATATCACACAGACTAAAATTTTATGCTTGCGTCAACTTTTACTAATTTAACCGCATGGAAAAGAAGGAAAGAGGCCCCGTTTACTACAGCGATTACCTGCAGCTCAATAAAATACTGGATGCGCAACACCCTGAAAGCGCTAAAGAAGGCATCAGGGCCGATGATGAAATGCTCTTCATCATCATTCACCAAACCTATGAATTGTGGTTCAAACAAATACTCCATGAACTGGGTATTGTGCGCGATATTTTCAAGCAGACCAATATCAAAAACAGCTCTCCCGATATTTATAACAGCGTACACAGGCTCAAGCGTGTTTGCGGCATCCTGGAGATCGCCGTAACACAAATGAGTGTGCTCGAGACAATGACTCCGCTCGACTTTCTCGACTTCCGCGACCTGCTACGGCCCGCATCTGGTTTTCAGAGCATACAGTTCAAGATGATAGAAGCCACGCTGGGGCTCAATTACGAACACAGGCATGGCAAGGCATACTACCTCTCGCAACTTACACAAGATGATATAGACCGCGTGAAAAAAGCAGAGTCGGAACAATCATTGTTGGTGCTGATCAATAACTGGCTGGAGCGTATGCCATTCGTTAAAGACACAGCCTACTGGCAGCAGCATGGAAATTCTTCTTTCTGGCAAAAATACAGGGATGCCTATCTCATCAGCCTATCACCGGCAGAGCAGGCTAACCTTACTGTATTTGATTCATTGTTCATTGAGGCTGAGGCGTACCCGCAAGGCCGCTCCTTCAGTGCCGATGCTTCCCGCAATGCGTTGTTCATTATGCTCTACAGGGATCACCCGTTGCTGCAACTGCCCTACGAATTGCTTACAACATTGCTGGAAATAGACGAGCAGCTTTCTATGTGGCGCCACAGGCACATACACATGGTACAGCGTACCATAGGCAAGCGAGTAGGTACTGGCGGCAGTAGTGGCGCCGAATACCTCCGTGGCGCTGCCGACAGTCACTATGTCTTCAAAGAGCTTTCTGAGCTTACCTCTTTCCTGCTGCCAAGGCACATGCTGCCCGAACTTCCGGAAAAACTGATAGCGGATATTAGTTATGCAAAATGAAGTATAGTGCAATGACGTTTTTTTACAATAGTTACCTTATGTCGAATTGACGGGTTAATATTATAGAATGAGATTTATTTTATTCATACTGTGCTTTTTTGAGCTTTTGATGTTTACCTGGTTGCGCAATTTTGCAGGGCCATACATCAGCCCTGTGTTACTGCTGCTATGCTCATTAGGTATTGCTTTCTGCTTTTTGAAAATAGATGCCTCACCCAACTACTTTGTACCGCAAAACAAGAATAAGTATTTTGGAGTAAAAATGGGGAGTATTACCGCGGGGCTTGGCATAATTGCTTTCCTTGGGATGTCTTGGTAATGTTTGATTTGTTGCGGAATATTTGGAAGATCGTACCCATCTCCATGAATGACGTTCATCAGTCAGATGTTATACCGCAGATCATGTTCCTCGTTACCCGGTGCAAAGCAGGTGTTTTTCCTTACCAGGTTATTACAGTGTGGGGGTATGATCTCTTTCCTACCTATTTGCCGTTGCAATGGTTGCCTTATTTTTTTGCGGAGTGGCTGCATAAAGATTACAGGTGGGTGCCTGCTATAGTATTGTGGCTGGCGTGTGCGTATTTTTTTGTCAAAAATTGCTCAATACATACTACAGGTGTTCACCCGTTATTGAAGTTATTCCTGCCATTAGTACCATTGCTGGTTTGGTATGCCATCGTTCAAAATGATGGGTATACCTATATTTTTACTGTTGAAGAACTTATCGCGGGGTATTATTTATTTGTAGCAACGAGCATCAGCAATAAGAATGTTCTTGCATTGTCGTTTGGTGTCGGACTGTGCCTGTTATCAAGGTATAGTATTGTCTTCTGGGTACCCTTATGTATTCTGGGATACTACTGGGTGGGTAGGCGAAGACAAGGATTAACCATTTCCGTTGTTTTGGTGGCCATGTTTATTATCTTTTACTGGTTCCCTTTTTTAAGGATTGATAAAGGTGTTTTTCTTAAAGGTTACGAATACCACAAAGTTGCGGCATTTTACGATTGGGTAAGAGGCAATTATATGCGCAATGGTATGGGGTTTTCGGCTTATGCCTACGACTTTGTGCCGGGGAATATTGAGCGCAAATTATTTGTTTACCAGGCTGTTCACCTGTTCGCCTGTATTGCTACAGTCATTGCCCTGGGTGCGTTTTATAGAAAACGGCTGCAACGTTATTCATTAAGCGCTTTTTTATTGTTCTCCTTCAAGGTCTATCTCACTGTGTTCTATATGTTCATACAAACGCAGTATAGCTACCTATACATCACACCACTCATTATCAGCAGCGCATTGCTGGTTGGCGTTTTCAGGCGAAACAAGAATAGCCCGGCTGTATCTTCTTTAGGTGTATAGATTGACTATGTTGGATTTGTTTTTGTCCAAAACGAGTCCCGCTGGTACAAAAGTATTAGCGGGACTCGTTTAATAATATCAGTTATTTGCCCCACTCCGGGTACATCGTATAGCCCTTCATAAATTCATTCACTTCATTTTTTACGGAGTTTATCGTGGTGTCATCATCAGGCGCCATCAGCACACGGTCCAGCCAGGTTACCACCTGCTCCATATCATGTTCTTTAAGTCCGCGTGTAGTCACTGCAGGCACGCCTATGCGTATGCCCGATGTCACGAAAGGTGATTTATCATCAAATGGCACCATGTTCTTATTGATAGTAATATCGGCATGTACCAATGTGTTCTCTGCTTTTTTGCCGCTGATGTTTTTGTTGCGCAGGTCTATCAGCAGCAGGTGGTTATCTGTGCCGCCCGATACTATGTTGTACCCCTTCGCTGTAAATACTTTAGCCATAGCCTGTGCGTTAGCGATCACTTGCTTCGAGTAGGTAAGGAATTCAGGTTGTAATATCTCATGAAACGCCACCGCCTTCGCTGCGATCACATGCTCCAGCGGGCCGCCCTGTGTACCGGGGAATACAGCCAGGTCTATCAGTTGACTCATCATGCGTATCTCACCCTTTGGCCCTTTGTGGCCCATAGGGTTCTCGAAATCGGTCTTCATAAGTATCAGGCCGCCACGTGGGCCACGCAAGGTCTTATGGGTGGTGGTAGTTACAAAATGGCAAGCGTCAAAAGGGCTGTTCAGCAACCCCTTGGCTATCAGTCCGGCAGGGTGGGCTATATCTGCCATTACAAGAGCCCCAATGCTGTCAGCTATATGTCGTATACGCGCATAGTCCCAGTCGCGGCTATAGGCCGATGCACCGCAAATAATGAGCTTTGGCTTGTGCTTATGTGCCTGCTGCTCCATCATATCATAATCCACCAGGCCATTCTCCTGCTTCACCCCATAATGCACTGCTTTATATAGCTTGCCTGAAAAATTCACGGGCGAGCCGTGCGTCAGGTGTCCGCCCATGCTCAGATCCAGCCCCATGATGGTGTCGCCCGGCCGCAAAATCGCCAGCATCAGGGCTGCATTGGCCTGTGCGCCGCTATGTGGCTGCACGTTGGCATAACCTACACCAAATATTTCTTTAGCCCGGTCTATCGCCAGCTGCTCGCTAATGTCCACCACTTCGCAGCCGCCATAATAGCGCCTGCCTGGGTAGCCTTCAGCATATTTATTGGTCATCACACTTCCCATGGCCTGCATTACCTGTATGCTGGTGAAGTTTTCAGAGGCTATCAGTTCCAGGCCGCGGCGCTGGCGCTGCAATTCAAGGTCTATTAAATCGAAGATCGCTGTATCACGTGTCATGCCGCAAATATAATCCATTGCGCCGAAATGAATTCGCCGCTATCAATAAACAATACAATGATATGGAACCTGAAATTTTCCGATAGCTATCGGAAAGGAATTTGGAATTTGGATACTGGAATTTGGATACTCGGATTTGGGCTTTTAATTTTTATTTTTTGGCTTTTAATTTTTAATGTCCCTTATGGTGTTTCAGCACTCCGCTGGTCCCCGCTACTTCTTTTATGGTATTGGTAAACATAAACGCATTTGGGTCAATAGAATGAACCATGTTTTTCAGCCTTCGCACCTCAAGGCGCGTCACTACCGTGAACACAATATCACATGCCGCATGGTGCTTAAAGCTATCTTTCATAAAGCCTCGTTCGCCTTTGTATATGGTGATTCCCTTGCCCAGCGTCATCACCAGTTGCTCTTTTATTTCTTCACTTTTGCCGGATATAATGGTCACACCCGTATATTCTTCAAGGCCCTCAATCACATAGTCTATCGTTCGGGAGGCTACATAATAGGTAAGCATTGAGTAAAAAGAGATAACAAGCCCCAGTTTAAAGGCGGCAATAATAAAGATGATCACATTCAGTCCCAGGATGATCTCGCTGATCGTGAAGCTGCTTTTTTTGAGCGTGTATAACGCCAGCACTTCTATGCCATCTATGGCGCATCCTGCGCGCATGGCCAGCCCTATGCCTATGCCCAGGAAGAATCCCCCGAATACGGATACGAGTATCTTGTCGTACTTCTCTGTAGTGATGACCGGGTAATGTATAAAGGCAAGGCACAGCCCCAGGCCTACAACACAGGCAAAGGTCTTTATGGCAAATCTTCTGTTTACATGGTATGCGCCCGCAAGTATCAATGGTATGTTCAGCACTACGATCACCCAGGCTATATTCACATGATATAGTTCATGCAGTAGCAGCGAGATGCCCGTCACACCACCATCCAGGAAGTCGTTAGGCACAAGCAGCCCTTTAAGCGCAAAGCCGGTGATCAGTGTGCCGGATATGGCATAGATAGCATCCTGTACACCGTGCGGAAGCTGTTTTATTAATTTGGTCATTATCTTATTTGATCTTAGACTTCACGATAAGCAGGTTGGCTGCCTTCTTTTCTACCCTCAGTACTTTTGCAGAATGAGTGAAATAATGATGGTTTTCCAGGAATCTCACTTGTAGCTCATTCCATTCCCGTTCATTGCTCAATATGCCATACATGCGCAATTCGCTGAAAAGGGTGTTGCCTATCTTGAAAAAATCATCCCTGCCCAGGTAGTCCAGGTCGGCATCACAAATGATCTGTTCCAGGTTGTTTTTAGGCGATTGCGGTATCTGTGTGGCCATGATCATACTACATACCCGCTTGATCTGCTCGGGGCTATAGTCATACTCAGGCAAGTATTTTTCGGCTATCTCGCAGGAAAGGCGCTCATGGTCTTTTTGCGACTCAATAAATCCTGAATCATGAAACAATACTGCCGTAAGTAAAAGGGTAAGGTCTTCACCTGTTATATGCTCCAGTCTTGCAAGATTTTCAGCCGCAGCATAAACGTCTTTTATATGCCCAAGGCTGTGATAAGTCAGGTTTTCGGCCAATTCTTTCTTGAGCTTACCCAGTATAAATTCTTTGACCTTTTCAAACTGCATGCAATCGTGTTGTTTGATAAAGAGATAAAAATATAAAAATAATCAATGACCACCCACGAAAATCAGCATATTTTTAGCATTTTGCCCCATTTTAGGGTGTTTTTACAGTGATTATGCTCTTTATTTTTTCTTATAGAACACAAAGCCATTACTGCTTCCGGTTACGGTCAATTCAGGGAATGCGGCGTACTTACTGCTGTCTTGCACCTTGCTGATAAAATATACCGGCTTGTCCGTTTTTCCGCTGATCAGCCATGCTTCATTGGCGATCGGTACTTTTTCCATTCGTTTATCGTCCTGTTTGTACGTATAGTAGTTACTATCTGTTGCTGCCGTCTTTTGGGTGTAGAAGAGATTGGCGTAGCTTTTATACCCCAATGGCTGCACATATACATCCTTACACTTCACGCTTTTGAAGTAGTCTATCGCCGCCCGCTGCGAATACGCTTCTATTTTTGACGTAAAGTGCAATACCGTCACTTGTATGATCATCACCTGTAGCACACACAGCAAGATCATCCCCTTACGGAAATTCTTTTGTATCACCGAAGCAGCTACCCATATACCCACAAGGTACAGTAGCCCCCACAGGCACTCGGTATAGCTCCATGCCACATTCGCACGTAAGTTGCCCACAGCAAATTTATCATTGATATACGGTATCAGCTTATCCTTATTCAGGCCCACTAATGGCAGGCAAGTGATTACTACAGCCAGTAAAGAACCTATGGTGAGCAGCAAAACCCTTGTTACTTTCTTTAGTTTCAAGCTGTCATTTCCCAGGTGATACAGTTGCATGGCCGCGAGATAAGTAAGCGGGAAGTAGCATAGCGATGAATAGTGTACGATCTTCGTCTTCACGATAGAGAACAGGATAAGCACCACCCAGAACAATATCCACATCCACCTCGTAAAATCATAGGTATGCGCATTGTGGCTGATGCGTTTCCTGCTATATTGAAAC
>CAIVKT010000574.1 GCA_903906615.1 uncultured Bacteroidota bacterium
AACCTGGAATACTGCGATACCATCACCGAAACAAAAAAGAAAGTAGTGGAGACATTAGACGTAGTGGCGGCGCACCTGGGCAATACGCGCAGCGTGTGCAAAAAATACTACGTTCACCCGGTAGTGGTAGACCATTATACCAATAAGACCTTAGACAGGTATGTATGTAAAAGCCCTGATACGGATGGATGCTACTCTATTGGCGAGCAAACACTCATGAGGATATTAGACGACATAAAAGTGGCTGTGATAGCCGCATAAGAAAAACCCCAAAGCCCTCCCGCAGAAAAAGCGGGACCATGTGCCGGGCTTCCCATTAAAACTTCCAAAGATATGAAAAGGAACAAACCAATGAGCGCATTAAAGACAATAGACACCGGTATAGGCGTGGGCCTGATAGCCGGGATGGCCGGCACCGTAGCCATAACCGTAAGCCAGATGATAGAAATGCGGATCACTAACCGCAAGGCGGGACTGGGACCCGCAAATGCCGTAGGCAAAACGCTGAAGATAGAAGCCAAGCCGGGCAGCAAGCACATATTTTCTACGGAAATACATTGGGTATATGGCACACTATGGGGTGCGCTGCGTGGGTTGCTTGGTGTAGCGGGCGCAGGCAGCCTTACGGCATCTGCTGCACACTTTACCGCTGTTACCACTGCGGGAATGGCGATGGCACCATTAGAAGGCCAGCCACCAGTAACCGAATGGAACGCCAAAGAAGTAGCCATAGACCTACTGCACCATGCCGTATATGCGGCTGTTGTAGGCTGTGTGTTTGATGCGATCTATAAGAGCAGGGATTAGGAATGACTCAATGGCTTAATTGCTCAATGGCTCAATGACTCAATGGCTCAATGCTTAATGCGAGTATTCATGCGGAATCCTCATTTCCAACGAGGACCAAACGTGGGACTATGCGCGAGGGAAGATACGTGAACTTAATTTTTCCCTACGCGAGCCGTAGAGTCCTCCGCCGAAGGAGCGGAGAGACCCTACGGAAACACTCAAAGATTATTCTCACGAAAGAATGTCACCCCTTCGGGGCTTGTCCGTGTTTTCCAATGTGTTCTATAATAATGTCACCCCTTCGGGGCTCACCCTCATTTTAAAGTCAGAGATTACCGCTATGGGGCATATCATGAGGAGTGAAATGCAGAAGATATGCGTGTACGCGGCAGCCTTAACAGGCTATGCCTATCGGCAGGTAAAACGGGGAGTTTACTCATATCTTGTTTGTGTTTGTCCTTCTCTTGAGTAGCAAACAGACCTGATAACCCTACTCCATAAAACAAAGGCCCTCTCTTTCGAGATGGCCTTTGTTTTATAATCAACCTTCAATTATTATTTATCTATTGGGGTCATTACAGCCCTCCTGTTCTTGGCGCGGCCTTCTTCTGTTTTGTTGCTGGCTGCGGGTTCTTTTTTACCATGGCCTACTACCTTGATGTGCTTAGGATCTACTCCTTTTTTCTTCAGGTAGGTCTTTACTGCTATAGCACGCCTTACAGAAAGCTTCTGGTTGTATTTCTGTGAGCCTATGGCATCGGTATAACCATCAACCCTGATGTACATATCTCTGTGTTCGTCCATTTCCTTAGATGCTTCATCAAGGGTAGGATAAGAGGATGTATGCAGCGTAGCCTTATTAAAATTGAATAATAGCGGCGTGCTGATGTCCACCTTTTCTTCTACTACAGGCGGGGCTGGTGGCGGTGGTGGTGGCGGAGCTGTAAGCGTAATATCATTAGCCTTAGCAGTGCAATTGCTTACACTCACCATAATGTTACTGTAAGTACCAGCGCAGAGGCCGCTCATGGTTACCGAGCCATTATTATCTACCATACTGCCATATGGGCTTTGCGCTACACCATTGAGGTTATAAGACACTGTAACCTGCTTGTTGGCAAACAGACCGGATAAGGTAATGCTGCCGTCGCAAGTGCCGTTAGCTGAGGGATTGCTGCTGTTTTGATTAGACACAGCCAATACAGGGTCAGAGAGTGTTACTGCTGCCGTCATTGCCCTCTTCCTGCGCACAGTGGCTACAATATCTGTATAGTTACCGGCGCAAAGGCCGCCGAGGCGCACCACTCCATTACCATCAACGGTAGTTGCAGTCGCGGGCTGTGCGTTACCATTCTTATTGTAATTGACAGCCACATTTTCACCCGGCATAAGGCCATGCAATACCAGTGAGCCGTCACATGCGCCACAGGCGGAAGGATTGCTCTGATCTACAGAAGTGATGACCGGAGGCGTATGCTTGCCACCGAGGAAGAAACGCAGGCCTACATTTACACCGTAAGACTGGTTGTTGGCTTTTGTTACTGAATTGGTAACGGAGCTATAATCGCCGTTATAAGAGGTGAGTTGGTAGTTGCTATTGGCATTATTGGTGAACGGCTGGAAGATATAGTAACCACCGAGGTTGAGGGCCACATGATCCGAGAAGAAATAATTGACAGACGGCTGAAAAATAAAGCCCACAGAACCTGTAGCATACGAAGAAGAGCCGCTGGTGCTGTTTGGTTTGCGGCCAAGGGCAACATTGTATCCTTCTGCTTGCTTCTGTACAAAGTACGCATTCACATCGCCATTCTGATTGTTCTTAATATACTGTGCTTTAGTGATGAGAAAATCACCGTCGGCAGGTACAGGCGAATTGTCGTAGACTGCTGTTGATGTACCATCGCCATTAGGATTCAATTTGTATATGGCCTCATAGTCAAATGCGGCATTGGTGTTATAGCCATTCTTCATTTGCAGATTGAAAAGCGCACCCGCATCAGCAGCAAAGCCCCAATGCTTTGAAAAGCGCGCCTTGTACTTCAACACCAGCGGGATGTTGAAGTTATCAATGGTCATCTTTTCATTGATGTTATTGCCTGTTACCAGTTGCCTGAAGATGTTGCCGTTGGCATCCGTTGACTGGTATTCCACATGGAAGTTATCCAGTGTGGTGTTCCCCATTTCGCGGAGGTACAGAACGCCCGTACCTATACCCCAGTGACGGTTGTGGCCAAAGAAGAAACCGAGTTGGGCGTCTCCGCCAAATGCAGCGCCGTTATCAAAGCCCAGCTTGCCTGTATTGGTGTTCACGCTGTTGAGGTAATTACCGGCAGTATTGGCAGCGGTAAATGTTTGTGTAACGCCGCCACCCAGGAAGTTGACATCTATTACCCAGCGGGACAGGCTGCTGTCTCTTGCGTAAGTGTGTTTCTGGTCTTGCGCAGTGGCCGATAATGCGGCAAAGCCTGCTATAAACAATAATATTCTTTTCATCGTTATGATTTTAAAATGAGTTAATTAGTTTTTGATCACCCTTGTTGTTGCTAATTTGATGCCGTCCCTGTAGGTGTTGAGGAGATAGATACCTGTTGGCAGTTGCGCCATGCTCACCTGTGCCTTGTTATCGGTAAGTGCGGCAGTTGCCACTTTCTGTCCTACCATATTCACGAGTTCTACAGTGATGTTACCGGTTTCAGTGGTGTTAACTTCCACCGTTACGTTATCATGCGCAGGGTTAGGATATACAGATATATTTGTGGCAGCTACCTTCATGGTTGCATTAGCAGGCTTTTCGTAATAAGCCTTTTGTGTGCAGCCATTGTGCGTTACCATTACCCAATACTTATTATTTACATTATCGGGAGTGCTATCTACATAATCCTGGTTGATCTCCCCTGTTAGTATCGTTGGCGCAAGTGTGCTGGCATCATCATAACCCCACTGGTAAGCCTCTTCATCATTTTGGAGGCACACAAACGAGTGATTAAAATAAGTAACCACTGCGGGCGCATCAGCATCTGTTGTACCTACATTTACTGTATCCATAACTGTTCCTTTGCAGCCTGTGCTTGCAGCCATTGTTGTGAGCACCACCACTGCCTGGCCTGGTGTTTTAAAATTAACCAGCGCATATTGCATGGTGCTACCCGTATCTGATATAGCGGCGTTAACAGCGCTCCAGGTATAGGTAATGCCTACAGGAGGAGGTACTGATGCACCAAAGTTCTGGAAGTAAGTAAGGTCGCACAGTGATGATGGTGTTTTAACACTTATAGTTGGCACAGGCGCGCTTGGGTTTACAGCTACATCCACATCTTCCGTATTGGAACAGCCATTGGCTGTGAGGGTGTAGACGTAAACGACATTAATGGTGCCTGTAGTATTGTTATCCAGCGTTTCTAAGATGGTGTCGGTCCCCGATCCGGTAGCAGGTGTAATATTGGTTACAGCTGCACGTGTCCAGGTAAACGCAGTACCAGTGGTAGCGCTTGTCGGCGTATATTTAAATGGCGCGCCGTTACATACCGCAAGGCGGGCAAGGTCGCTGTTCAATACCGGTTTCGGATTTACGGCCACTGTTACATCCTGTGTATTCATACAGCCGTTTTCATTGAGCGTGTATACATAGGTCACTGTTATTGGATTGGTGGTAAAGTTGTACAGGTATTCGCTAGCGGTATCGGTACCGGCAGCGGCTGTGTCGCCTATACCCAGTATAAAAGGACGCACCCATGTAAGCACCACACCATCACTGCTGGAAGTAGGTATGTACGTAAATAATGTACTATCACATATTGCAGGAGGTGTGAGCGTGCTGCTCAGTACAGGGCGGGAGTTAACGGTAACGTTCACCGTTTGCATGTTGGTGCAACTGTTAGCGCTCAATGTAACCACATAGCTAACCGTAATAGGATCAGGCGTAGTATTCACCAACACCTCATTGATATTACCTGTGTCACTTACCGCGGTATCGCTAATGCCTGTTACGGCAGCACGCGTCCAGCTGTAGGTAGTGCCTGCTGTACCGCTGGCAAATGTATAAGAGAACAATGTGCTGTCGCAAACAGATGCAACCATCGGGCTGCTGAGCATAGGTGTGGGGTTAACCGTAACCATGATGTCCTGCATATTAGAACAGCCGTTAGCCGTTAATGTATAAGTGTATGTAGCCACAGACGGATTGGCAACAATATTATCCAGGTACTCGCTTATGGTATCCGTACCTGTTGCAGGTGCATTGCCGATACCAAGATCAAATGAGCGGCTCCAGGTATAAGTGACACCGGCAGTAGCGCTTGCGGGGGCGTACATAAATAATGTGCTGTCGCATATAGCAAAGGGACCAACCATGCTGCTCAATACCGGCTTTGGAAATACGGTGAGCAATATGGCCTGTGTGTTGCTGCAACCGTTGATCGATATAGTATCTATATAAGTAACAACAACGGGATCAGTAGTAGTGTTCACAAGAGTTTCATTGATCGTATCTACACCGCTAGCTGTGGAATTCATGATACCCACGACAGCCGCACGGCTCCATGTAAATGTAGCACCGGTTGTAGTGCTCATAGGTACATAAGTGAATGTAGCGCTATCGCAAATTGATGACGGAGCAAGCGAGGAAGTAAGCACCGGCCTTGGATTTACGGTCACCATCATTTCCTGTGTATTCATACAGCCATTGGCAGTAAGTGTATCTACATAGAGTACAGTTACGGGTGCAGTAGTGGTATCAATGAGTATCTCGTTGATGGGGTTGCCACCGCTGGCCGTTGCATTACTGATGCCGGGTTCGGCATTGCGGCTCCACGCAAATGTAGTGCCGGTCGTGGGGCTGGTGAGCATATAATTAAATACCGTGCTGTCGCATATATTGGTAGCAGGCCCAATAACACTAAGCATAGGTGTCGGGTTCACGGTGATCATAAATGTTTGTGGTGCGCCTGTGCAGCCATTGGCCATAGGCGTAACTGTAATAGTATCAATCCTTTGCTGCGAAGTAATGTTACGCGCCATAAATGAATCAATATTACCGGAGCCGGTATCTGCAAGGCCGATGCTGGAGTCTGTGCTGGTCCAGTTAAACACTGTACCACCTACAAATCCTATAAAATCAATTTCAGGCACAATAGCATTGTTACATACGGCCTGGCTGGTGACAGGCGATACAACCGGGGTTGCATTTACTGTTACAATAACGGTAGTAGTGGTAATAGCTATACCATCGGTCAATGACACTTTAAAGCTGTCTAAACCGCTATAGCCTCCGTCGGGCGTATAATGAAGGCCAACAGGCATGAGTGTATCACCCGTGGAGGTGAGTGTATCATTGAAACCGGTAAGCGCTCCGTGCGTAGGCATTTGGTTTACCGACCATATTTCTCTTTGTGCCACATCTGAATCTATAGCAGAAAGTATAGTGTCTATACTTATGGTACTTGCATCCTGGCAGATAGCTAAATGCTGCGTGTTGCCATAAATGAAGCCGGGAGGATTATCGGCAGTGAGCAGGCGTACAGAGTTACTATTAAAGTCGGCAATGTAAGTATGGCCTGCGCCGTCTACTGCAACATCAGTAGGTGAAGCCAGCAGCGCATTGGTAGACAAGCCGTTGTCGCCACCGGTACCAAAAGCGCCGGTACCTGCAAAATTGCTGATGATACCTGCGGTGTTTATTTTACGAATAAGATTGTTGTCCTGATCGGCAACATAGACATTCCCCAAACCGTCAACAGCAACACCGTAAGGATTGCTGAGCTCAGCGGTTGTAGCAGCTACGCCGTTACCAAAGTTGCCTGATATACCATTGCCCGCAATGGTGCTTATTATACCCAATGCGCTTATCTTACGAACAACATGATTGCCATTGTCTGCTATATATATGTTACCCAGCGCATCTGCAATCACATCAGTAGGTGCGTTCAATAAAGCGGCTAATGCAGCTCCGCCATCACCCGTATAGCCGGCGGCGCCGGCGGTACCTGCTATTGTGGTGATGATACCAGCCGTTACTTTACGGACCATGTCATTTCCATAATCAGCGATGTATACATTGCCCAGGTTATCTGTAGCCACGCCATAAGCAGAACTGATGCGCGCGGCAGTAGCAGGGACAAGATCGCCACTGTAACCGGCAATACCGGTACCGGCAAAAGTGCTGATGATACCAGTAGCAGAAACCTTACGGATGACACTGGCAACCGCATCAGCCATGTACACATTGCCTGCGGCATCTGTAGCGAGGCCTGTAGGGCCATTCAGCGTAGCGGCTGTTGCAGCGGCGCCATCACCCGTATAACCTGCTGTGCCATTACCGGCAAATGTGGTGATGATACCTGATGTGCTTATTTTGCGCACCACGTGGTTGGCAAAGTCGGCCACATAGATATTTCCTGCGGCATCTGTAGCAACGCTTGCCGGATGGTTGAGCAATGAGGCAGATGCAGCACCTCCATCGCCGCTATAACCGGGAGCAACGAGCGGGTTGCCGGCGATCGTAGAGATGACCTGCAACTGACCGTAACATGCACCCGAAAGTGCAAGCATAATAAATCCGCAAAAAAACAGACATAGATTTTTTTTCATGACATTGTGTTTAATAGTTCGCTTTATCCTTAAAAAAGAGCGTTTAAGATTCGTGTAACCAAAATGATGCCAACTGCCGTATACTAAAAGAAAATGGAAGAACAACAGCACCTAACAAATAGCGCCTTTATAAATATTGCCACTATTGTCGAATATCTTCCACAGTTGTTACAAAGCATGCAGGAGGCTATTGCAACAGTTTTGAGCACGAAAAAGCCGGGACAGTTGATGCCCCGGCTTTTAAATAATATGCGGTATTATTTATTTGGTGATCAGCAGCCTTGTGGTAAGCCTGTTGCCTGATGCCGTATTGATATATGCTATTGTGTATACGCCATTGGCCAACTGCGACACATTAACTGCCTGGTGGGCGCTGTAGCAATTGGTTTGCGTAACTACCCTGCCCAATGCGTCTACTACCTGGATAGTACCATTTACCTGCTGGATACCGCTGATATCTATGTTCACAGTATTCTGAGCAGGATTAGGATATGCCTCTATGGATACATCACCAGATGTAATATTGGTGATACCCTGTGCAGCATTGATCACGTAAAAATATTGTGTATAACCGCAACCAAAATCGTTATTATATGTACCGCTGTAACTATAGCCGTTCATAGCAATGTTGGTGCCTGGGAGTTTTTTCACATTCAGGTAGCCAGCGTTTACACCGGCACTTGGGTCTGAATCCCATACCCACCAATGCAGGCCATCGCAACTGCTATCGTATATCTGCAACCTGTAGGATCCGGAAATGGGAAGGTTTATTGTATCAGCATAAACAGTGTTAATTGTGGCACCTGTGCGGGAAGCCACTATGTTGTTATTCACATCGTAGATAGCCCATGCGGTCTCACTGATAGAGCCACCCGTTGTGGTTGCTTCATTGTTAGGTTTGAAGAGTATCTTAAAGACATTGGGCCATAAAGGGGCTGCAACAAACTGCGATGCCATTTTATCATTTGTCGGATCTGCATCTGCCATGCCATTTACGGACTGTATCTGCGCAACAAATGTATAAACACCTGCTGTGCCTGATATAGAACTGTATTGAGCAAGTACGGGAAGGGTAACATCAGATTCCTCCAAAGGAGCCAATGCATGCACCCATGTAAAAGTCTGCATAGCAGAGTCTTGTATCCCATACTGAAATTTAATAGAATCAATAGTGGTTGCACCCGTGTTCTTTACATGTATGACCGGAGACCCGGATGTAGGATTTTCCCTGAAATGATTCTCATCATTGGTAGGCGCAATGATATCATCCAGAGAGGCATCAAGGGTTTTGTTGATACCGCCATAGTATATAAGCGCGCCATCTGTAGTATAACTACCGCCACCTGTATAAGGATCAAAATTAACAGCCACATCGAAAGTGGAGCCGGCAGTGATACCGGGAAGGTCATGATAGTTGGAATAAACCATAGCGCCGGGGCACCAGTTGCCACGCTGGTAGAGCCAGGTACCGGACTGCGGGTATAGTTCTGCACTGCCGCAATTGTCTCTCCATATAGTTTTCGTTGCTACAGATGCATCATTCAGCATCACCTGGTAATTATGCGAAGCAAATTCGCAACAGCCATTCGCATCACTGCCGTGGCCGGTTACTGTAAATTTCAAAGTAGCCGTTTGCGTACCTGTTGGCGCCGTCTCTTCTATAACAGGAAAATGTGAATTTATATCGGGAGTACCACCATAACCCCAACTACCATCCCACAGCCGATGCACGGCAATAGGTGTGCGTTCAGGCGTACCCTCGATAAAGGCGAACCTGATATTGGCGGTAAAACCACCTGAATACCCTGAATAGAAAATACGCATAAACTCAGTACCATGCAGGAGCGTAGCGTAATCCGTAACATCGTATACATAATGCTGCTGCCAAGTCCACGGTGTACGGGGAGCGCCCGCGTTGGCATATG
Source organism: uncultured Bacteroidota bacterium (assembly GCA_903906615.1). Lineage (GTDB taxonomy): Bacteria > Bacteroidota > Bacteroidia > Chitinophagales > Chitinophagaceae > Nemorincola. The sequence goes on from CAIVKT010000574.1 coordinate 9,303, forward strand.
GGGTGATCAATCTGCCTATCTCTAATGTATCGCCTCCGGGCACCATCAGGTAGTTTTGTACTGTATAATCCCAATCGCCGCAATAGGTTGAACCGGCCGGACACATATGCTTACCCAAGGTGAAGATCATATATATCTTACGATATGTAACCCCGGCACTTGCAGAAGGAAAAACTACAGCGCTATCATAATTGCCATAACCATCCAGGTAAGTAATATTTCCCTGTACCCATGTTGTATCGCCGGGAGCTGCTTTAGCAAAAAAGCCAAAACCCATAAGTATTGCACATAAAATAAACGTCTTCTTCATCAGTATCATATATTAAGCGTTAAAGGTACTGTTTTTCCATTTTAACAATATTGCTTCAAAAAAATAGTAATTTGTTGTATATAAGTCGTACCTTTGCACGCTTAAAAAAAAATAAAGATGCCAGGGTTTACAGTTGCTATTGTGGGAAGGCCGAATGTGGGGAAGTCCACCTTATTCAATCGCTTATTAGAACAGCGAAAGGCTATTGTGGATGACCAAAGCGGTGTGACCCGCGACAGGCAGTACGGCATAGCCGACTGGAACGGAAAGACATTCAATGTAATAGATACAGGTGGCTTTGTAGCTAAATCGGACGATGTATTTGAAAAAGAGATCCGCAAGCAGGTGCTTATAGCCCTTGATGAGGCCGATCTTATATTATTTGTAACCGATACCACCACCGGTATTACCACCTATGACGAGGATATGGCCGATGTGCTGCGCCGCAGTTCCAAGCCTGTATTACTGGTAGTGAACAAGGTGGATAACCACGAGCGTTCTTTATACGCCACCGAGTTCTATTCGCTTGGTTTTGACCATACCTTCTTCCTGTCCTGTATATCAGGCAGCGGCACGGGCGAGATGCTGGATGAGATAGTAGTGCATATAAAGGATGAGGATGATGCCGCCGATGTGGTGCTGGATGCCGAAGGCAACCCGGTGCCAAAATTTGCCATCATAGGCCAGCCAAATGCGGGCAAGTCTACCCTGCTGAACGCATTAGTGAGCCAGGAGCGTACGATCGTATCGGATGTGGCAGGTACCACCCGCGACACTATACATACGCATTACAAGCTGTTTGGTAAAGAATTTGTGCTGATAGATACGGCAGGTATCCGCAAGAAAAAGAATGTGCATGAAGACCTGGAATTCTATTCAGTGATACGTGCCATAAGGGCCATGGATGAGGCAGATGTATGTATGCTGCTGATAGATGCCCAAAACGGCGTAACGGCACAGGATGTGAGCATCTTCAGCCTGGCGACCCGCAAGGGCAAGGGCATAGTGCTGCTGGTGAACAAGTGGGACCTGGTAGAGAACAAGCAGACCAACACAGCACGCGATGTGGAAAAGGAAATAAAAGAGAAGCTACAGCCGTTTACCGATGTGCCGATCATATTTGTATCGGCGCTGGAAAAGACAAGGATATTCCAGGCTATGGAGAAAGCGCTGGAGGTGAATGAGAACCGCCATCGCCGCATCACCACCTCTGTGCTAAACGAGGTAATGCTGAAAGAGATAGAACGCTACCCGCCGCCAATGGCACGTGGGTACAACGTTACCATCAAGTTTGTGCAGCAGGTGCCTACAGCGGTGCCATCGTTCGCCTTCTTCAGCAATCACCCCGACTCGGTGAAAGAACCTTATAAAAACTTCTTAGAAAATAAGATCCGTACACACTTTAATTTCAGTGGTGTGCCGGTGCGGATATTCCTGAGAAAAAAGTAACAGGTTAAATTGCAGGGTACAAATAACAAATTCCAGGTAACAAATTCCAAATTCCATCCCGATAGCTATCGGGACCAAATTCCAAAGCACTCACGACTACCTACTCCCGATAGCTATCGGGACTAATTACTAACGACTAACGACTATTTACCGTGAAAACGAGGACACTACAAAAAGATAAGGTAAACATCATAACGCTGGGCTGCTCCAAGAATATGGTGGACAGCGAGGCGCTTGGTGGCCAGCTGAATGCAAACGGCATAGATGTAACGCACGAGAACAGCAAGCTGGACCACAATATAGTAGTAGTGAACACCTGTGGCTTTATAGACAAGGCAAAAGAGGAAAGCGTAAATACGATACTGGAACAAGTGGCGCTGAAGCGCAAAGGCAAGCTGGATAAAGTATATGTAACGGGCTGCCTGAGCGAACGCTACCGCAACGACCTGTTGAAAGAAATACCTGAAGTGGATGCGTGGTTTGGCACCATGGAGCTGCCTATGATACTGAAACAATTCAATGCCGACTACAAAGCGGAATTGATCGGAGAAAGATTACTAAGCACCCCTAAGCATTACGCCTACCTTAAAATATCAGAAGGCTGCAACCGCACCTGCTCCTTCTGCGCTATACCGCTCATGCGCGGCGGACATGTATCCAAGACCATAGAAGAAGTAATAACAGAGGC
>CAIVKT010000575.1 GCA_903906615.1 uncultured Bacteroidota bacterium
CGCTTCTTGGGTACAGTGGCTTGTCAATCGAATTCCTGGAGATAACAAATTTGAAGTGAAGGTCGTTGCTGTAGCCGTCTGTAAAATTCGGCACGAGTGCGTAATCCACCAGTTTGTAGTTGTTGTAGAAGATACCGTAGTTAAATACAAAGAAGTTATCGGGCCAGTTGAGGCGCTTGCCCATAGACAGGCCACCACCTGCAAGGCGCAAGTAAGACAAGTTAGGATCAGTACCTACTGCTGATGCAGAGTACTTGCTGTAGACCAAGTTAGCCGTAAGTGCGTTTGGCCTGTGGCCACCGAGCCATGGCTCGGTGAAGGAGGTGCTTAATGAGTTGTAGTATGCACCATTTGACGCATAGCTCACCGAGAATTTCTGCCCGTCGCCCACCGGCAATGGATCCCAAAATTTGGGTTTGAAGATATTCCTGATGGAGAAGTTGTTGAAGGTGATACCTATGTTGCCATAGAAGTTTACGCCGCCGCCAAAGCCTGCAGAAAGCTGCAACTGGTCGCTCGATTTTTCGACCACGGTATAGTCTATATCCACGGTGCCATCTTCGGGGTGCGGCTTAGGCTGGATGCCTATCTTTTCCTGGTCGAAGAAGCCGAGGCCGGCGATCATACGCTGTGAATTGATGAGGTCGGCACGGCTGAATTTATTACCAGGCAGCGTGCGCAGCTCCCTGCGTATCACATGCTCATTGGTACGGTCGTTGCCGGATATGCTGATGTCGCGTATGGTAGCCTGCGAGCCTTCGGTGATGCGCATCTCGTAGTTGATGGTATCCCCTACTATAGATATTTCCACAGGGTCTATGTTGAAGAACAGGTAGCCGTCATCCATATACAGGCTGCTCACATCTTCGCCACCACCATCGGGGCTCAGCTGGCGGCCTATGCGGGTTTCCAGCAGCTGCTGATTATACACATCACCCTTCTTTATGGCCAGTGTGTGGGCAAGAACATCGGTAGTGTATTTTGTATTACCCTTCCAGCTAATGTCGCCGAAGTAATATTTATGCCCTTCTTTTACCCGTATATCTATATTGATGTTGCCATTCTTGACCGCATACTCCGTATCCGACACTACTGCGGCATCGCGGTAGCCGAGCGTGTTGTAATATGCCACCAGCGACAGCTTATCTTCATCAAACTTCGATTGGTTGAATTTGGAAGACGCAAATAATTTGAACCTGAAATAAGGGTCGAGGGCATCCAGTGTTTTGCTCGGTGAAAGGAAGCCGTAATTTTCGATGTACTTTTTGAAAGAACGCTTGGGGGCATTGTACACGCTCACCTCATTTTTGTGCAGCGTGAAGCGGCTCATCTCCTTGGTTGATTTCAATGTCCTGATGAGGCGGGCATCGGTAGTATGCTCCTGCCCTACTATGTTGATATCGTTGATGTGCGTTTTAGAACCTTTGTTCACCACGAAGGTGAGGAACACTTTATTCACTGCGCCGGTATCGTTCCGCTCCACTACGGTCACTTGTGTGCGGCCATAGCCCTTATCCGTATAGAACTTCTTTATGCGCACTATCGCATCCTTCTTGGTGGCATCCGTTACTACCTTATTGGATACGAGGGTAAGCTTGCCCTTTAATTCTTTTGCTTCTCCCGGCTTTATGTTCCTGAAGTTATAACCGCTGAGGCGGGGGCGCTCCTCAACAGCTATGTTGATGAATACCTTATCTTCTATGTACTTGGTGATGGTGATATCCACATTCGAGAACAGCTCCTGTTTCCACAACGCTTTTATCGCCTTGGCTATATGCTCGTCGTTGGGCAGAAACACCTTTTGGCCCACTACCAGGTTGGTAACAGCTATCAGCAGGTCCTGGTCCAGGTATTTAGCCCCTGATACTGTGATACCTGCCAGTTCATATTCCTTTGGCTTAGCAGGGTCGATGCCGCCGCCCTGCGACTGCATCATTTTATTGAGGCCGTTGTTCGACCCTCCTATCTGCGCGTGAACGCAGGTGATGCTGAACATGCAAAAAACTAAAAAAATATACCTCGTAAGTCCTTTATACATGCTCTGGGGTGTTCGTTTGTATTTGTTCACTTGTTTTGCCAAATCGGCGCTCGCGCTGCTGGTAATTCAGCAATGCCTCGTATAGGTTCTGCTTGCGAAAGTCGGGCCAATGCACGGGTGCAAAGTAAAGCTCTGCATACGCCAACTGGTAGAGGAGAAAGTTACTGATCCTGTATTCCCCGCTGGTCCTGATCATCAGTTCCGGGTCAGGGAATTTAGCAGTATTGAGGTTAGCCTCAAATACTTCACAGTTCACATCTTCCGCCTTCAGCTCACCCTTCTGCACCTGCTCTGCTATCTTCTTTGCCGCCCCTACTATCTCATTCCGGGAACTGTAACTGAGCGCCAATATGAGGTTAAGCCCTGTATTAGC
>CAIVKT010000576.1 GCA_903906615.1 uncultured Bacteroidota bacterium
TCTCCGGCACTTTGATCGGCATACAACTCGAAAGCAATTCGTTGCCCCAAAGTAACTACGTTTAGAAGAAATCAGAAAGCCTTTACGACAAATCAGCAGCGTGTGCTGAAAATCTATGCCAACCGGCCGAAGCGTTTCGCTTTCAAAATCCTGAGTATGTGTAATTTACTCCATAGCAGTATGCTTGCGTTGTTTACGTTTTAACGCAAGCCTCCTTTATTGAAACTTCGGCGGATGAAAAGTGTCAAAGGTTTCGCTAAGGCCGCTAAGCTTATCATTGCCCAATAGTAATAGTCATTCCGAACGAAGTGCAGCGTAGCGAAACGCAGTGGTGGAATCCCCTGAGCACATGCAACCAGCCCAATAGCAGCGCCAATACCTATTGCCGGCCCGTACCGAAAGGCGGGCGGCAGCAAACACCTCGCATAGCTCGCAACAGTCACAAAGACCACAACACCAAACACATCATGCCCATCATTCCTATTCATTACAAATCATAGTTCAGACAAGTCACATCGTAAGTGGCTATAACATGTATTTTAGAAACCTCAAAAACACCTCAAAAAACCACTTCCCAAAAAGACGAGGTAACCATAACCTATAACCCCATCCATATCAATCCCTTACCACAAAAATAATTTCTATCATAGTCTCCCACACGCCTATGACAGCACGGTAGCGTACTGTCATAAAAACCAAATTTCACCATCCCACATTCTCATAAGACCTTTACACGTTAATCTAAAAATCTCTCGAAAAGCAGGTAACATCTCCCTTTAGGGCCGGGGTTGTCTCGCACAGTACAGGCGACACGGGAACTCCCCGCCTGATAGTGAGCTTGCCGAACTAGGAGGGAACAGACTGAAAATAATAGCGAAGCGGTTATTTTCAGGCAGGGGTGGTGGCACTCGCACCGGACAAACAACACAAAAAACAAAAACCCAATCTATATGGAACCCGATCAACAAAGAGCATTCAACTTCTTCTTCCAAACCGACCTCACCCAACAGCAGATCGCCGATCTGCTCGATGTCAATCGCCGCACCCTCCACCGCTGGATGAAAGAAGGCGGTTGGAAAAGGGCAAAGTACGCAGCAAGCCACGCTCCCTCAGTCCTCATCGAGCAATACTACGAGCAACTCGGCCAGATGAACCTGAAAATAGCCGCGCGCACCGAGCAACCATACCCCACCAAAGAGGAATCAGAGACCATCCGCCGCATCACTGCAACCATTAAGCAAATGCGTAGCGGTCATGCCACCTGCGCCGAAAGCGTGGAAGTATTCATGGGCTTCACAGAGAAACTCCGTAAAAAAGACATGGCCCTCCTTGCCGATGTGTTGCCCCACATCACCCAATACATCAAGAGCCTCGCTCAGGATGGCCGCTTCCTCAACTACGCCCACTACCGATTCGAAGAAGACACTTTCGATAAAGAATACGAACAATGGTGTACACAAAACCCTTTGTCCGCCGAAGCTATGACCAAAGAAGGAGCGAAGGAGGATGGAGACCCGCAAAACGGCGAAGACCCATCACCTACCCCCGAACCACTACCACCAACCCCACCTTCCGGCGGCGGTTCGCAGGGCGACGTAACACCTCCCTTTAGGGCCGGGGTAGAAACTCGCGACGACGACACACAAATCGCGTCGGGAAAACTCCCCGCCTGCGAAGGAGGGGACGATCAAAAAGCTTCAGCTTCTTTGATCAGGGGTGGTGGCACTCCCGCCGGACAGGTAACACAAAATGGGACATCCAATGGGACATCCGCCACCCCCGAAAACAACCCAAAACCCGCTACAGGAATCACACCTGCACAAAATGACAATACGGAGTTATCCACAAAAAATATTGCATCACAATGTAACATTCCCGCTCCAAAACCCGCTGGTCGCAAGGTGATGTCACGCTCCGTAGAATTCAGATACACCCCAAAAGACCGCATCTTCTAGCTTTTTTTCTTCCTGACGCAGGAAGGATATGTACTCGCGTACTTTGCAGGAGAGCGATTGATGGGCTTTGCGCCCTTTGCGAAACCTTTGCGTCTTTGCGTTGAAACTGAAACAACGCAAGCATAGTGCTATTGAGCCAATTGCAAATGTTCAGGAGATTTCTCCGCTACGCTGCGAAATGACAGCCTTGATGGGACTGAATAAAAGCTATGACTACCTATTTCTTCCTCCCCTTATTCCTCAACTGCGCTTCATACTTTCCTTTTAGCTTGGCTTCAAAATCAGGCTTTACGTGGTAGCCGAGGCTGGCGGCTTTTTCGATGTAGTATACGGCCATAGAGTCGTTGCCAACTGTATCGTAGGCGATGCTGAGGTTGTAGGAGGCTGATTGGAGTACATCTTTTGATTGAAATTTCATAGCCATTTCCCAGTCTTTGATGGCGTGCTGCACGTTGTTGGCACCAAAGTAAGCAACACCGCGATAGAAGTAGTAGAACGGATTAGAAGTATTGAGCGTCATCAGCGTATTGTATTCGCCTATGGCCGCTTCATAATCACCGTGCTGCACATGGCTGAAGCAACTGTCTGCCAGTATCTTCTCCGAATCCTTGTTGAGGCGGAAGGAGGCTACGTAATTCTTTAGTGCATTGGTGGTATCGCCTTTGCGGGCATACATCATTGCCTGTTGCAGGTAGCTTTGCACACCACCATCACCGCTTGCTCCCCGTTCGGCCACAGACAGGTTCATGGCGTTATCTGCCTTGGAGAATTCTTTTTTGATGGTGTATATAGCAGCTACTTTATCGTATACCTTGGCATCGGCAGCGCGCAGGGTGGTGAGCACTTCGTAGTTCTCCAGCGCTTTATCGTAGTCGCCTTTAGCAAAGTAATAATTGCCCAGCCATTTGTACGACAACATAGCAATACCACTATTCTTGCTGTCATAACTCTTATCGGGGTCTTTTTTGAACGGGTATTTTTCTATAGCATCAGAGAGGAGGGTTTCCGAGTCGTGCCAGGCATAGGTACGCGCATAGGTGCCGTAAGACAAGGCCGCAATGCAGCAGGCGAGCAATACCGTCACACCTGTCTTATAAGCTGGCATACGCTCCATAAACACATTGATGAAGTAGGCCATCGCAAAGAACAGGCCCATGTAGGCCACATAAGAATACCTATCGGACATGATAGCCGCACCCACCGATATGAATTGCAACACGAACATCACATTGACGGTAAAGTACCCTACGCCGAACACAGTGACACGGAACCAGTCCCGATTTTTCTTGTAAGCAAGATAAATAGGTATGGTAAGGAACGCTATAGCCAGCAAGGGGGCAGCGTAAAAGAAAGAATTGAGGTAGCCATTTATATAACGGAAAGGGTAAGGGTAAAAAGTAGATAAGTAGGTTGGGTTGAATATCTTCGAGATATACATCACATAACCGTAGGACGCATACATGAAGCGCTCGGCAAGGGTGAGCGTATCAAACGAAGCGATAGCGCCTGTGCGGTGCTGGGTATAAAAGGCATAAGAGCCACACATCAGTGAGCTAAGGAAGAATACGATCTTTTCGGTAATGAGCCTTTTATCCATTGGCCGCCCGAGCAGGAAATCGAGGCACAGCAGCGAGAAGGGGAACACCACGGCCATAGGCTTGGAGAGGCA
>CAIVKT010000577.1 GCA_903906615.1 uncultured Bacteroidota bacterium
AGTGTTTCATCCTGCTCTATATTTTTTGCCTTTTTATCAAACGCATATTCGATCTCATTATCCGGGTGGGGCGATAAGTGGTCCTCCACATAGGCTATACGAGCGCTGCGCTCCTTCTGCTGGTTATAGTACTGCACCATGAAGGTGGAGAACAGGCAGATGAATATGGCCCAGAAGATCATACGCGGCTCAAACAGGTCTTTCACCAGTTTGTACTTGTCAACATCCAGCAGCATAATGAACAGCAGCAGCCATCCTGTGATCGCCCAATAGAAATAACCGTTGAAGTTATTAGTTAAGAATATACAGATGATACCTGCCAGCACAACGAGCACATACTTCACCCACTTGCTATTGATCAACACGCGCAACTGGCAATTGAACAAATAAAACACCAGGCACGAGAGGCCGGATATAGCGCCTATCACCATCAACCCCAGTATGGTGTATGTATTGATGGAGTAAAAATGGCTCACATCAAATGATATTTTAGAATCGAGTACCAGCCCGCGTACGAGGTTCGCAAACAGCAGTATATAGGCAAATAGTGCAGCCAATAACACGCATACTATGATCCCTTTCGCCCATCTTGCTTTTACCTTGCTGAAAAATGTTGGATATGGTGTATGCCTGGTTACAAATATGGCCAGCCACAAAAAGCAAAGGGTATTCACAAACAGGTCGCCAAAGGAAGGCAGGAATTTATTGGAGGCATACAGCAGCGGGGAAAAGAAGGTAAGGGTATCCAGGTTGAAGGGCAACCCTACAAACACCAGCCATAGCCGTATCGCGACAATGACAGACAGCGTGATACCGAATCCCCATACCGGCGACCGCTTCCGGCTAATGTATACGATCATCAGTTGCAGCCAGGCCACCGATGCCAATATAGACGCGATCAGCATCACGATGAACAAAGTGTCCGGTGTCCACTTTTGTATATTGTCCGCTTCCGGATAGATATAGAATAGCGGGTGCGCATCATGCAGCGCTATCGGGTAGGCTTTTGCTGTTGCACTGTCTGGCGGTATGATCTTCGTCTGCGCGGGTATATATTCCGATGCCGCGAAGTGCGACTTCAGGTATTCATTCTCCACCGGGTAGTTGATCAGTACCGGCAGCAATACCACCAGTCTTTTATTGCCCGCAAGCCCCGGTGGCTGCATCGTTTTTGAAACGAACACGCCTTTTTGATTGCGCAACAGCCGCCATTTATTACTTACCGAGTCATTAGGAGTGGTAATGACCGTATTGGTATTCCATAATATCAGCGAATCACTGCGGTAGCAGAAAATATAAAAAGGCTCATTGCATAAATCCTTGTCCTCGTGCTCCGAAATAGAATCAGCGAATACTTTTCGCAGCAGGTCTTTGTTATTGATAAACCGTTCAAAGCCTTCCTCCCGGCGCTTTATATCACTATTCACATCTCGGGCCATATGCACTGGCAGCATGGCCTGCCGGTGTACATGAAAATGATAACCGTTGGCGCACCACAGCAGTACGCTCACCAGCAACCAACCCCAATATGGATAGCGGCGCAGCATTTATTATTTACGTTCCAGTTCTTTTACTTTGTTCCATAGTGCGTCCATTTCTTCCAGGTTCATATCGTGCAGCGATCTGCCCTGTGCTGCCGCCAGCTCCTCCACTTGCTGAAAACGGCGTATGAATTTTTTGTTAGTTTGCTCCAGCGCTTTTTCCGGGTCTGTCTTCACAAACCGTGCATAATTGATGAGTGCGAACAGTACATCCCCAAGCTCTTCTTCTATATGTTTTTCATCGCCTTCTTCCACCGCTTCGTACAGCTCGCGCATTTCTTCTTCCACCTTCTCGCGCACCTGTGCCACGTTGTCCCACTCAAAGCCCACCTGCTTTGTTTTCTCCTGTAGCCGCAGTGCTTTTATCAATGCGGGCATAGATGGCGGCACACCGCTCAGTATAGACTTTTTGCCTTCCTGCTGCTTTATCTTTTCCCAGTTCTGCTTTACTTCCGTGTCATTCTCCACCTTTACATTGCTGTATATATGGGGATGCCGGTTCACCAGCTTATTACATACGCCTTCTATCACATCCTCCAGTGTGAACTGTTTTTGCTCGCTGCCTATTTTACTGTAAAAGACAATGTGCAGCAGCAAGTCGCCCAGCTCTTCTTTTATGCCTTTCCAGTCTTCATTGTTTATAGCATCGGTCAGCTCATATACCTCTTCCAGCGTTTGCGGGCGCAGGGTATGTATGGTCTGCTTTTTGTCCCACGGGCATTGCTCCCGCAGCTCGTCCATAATACTCCTCAGCCGCTCTAATGATGTTGCATATTCCATTCTTATTCAGTTACAATTTAATTGATTAACATTAGCCCCTTTAGGGGTTGGGGTTTTACTCTCCCCACTTATATCCTCCGGTCTCGAACCCTGCCAGTTGCAATACCCGTTGTATTACCGTATCTGCCACTTCTTCTATTGTCTGTGGCCTGCTGTAAAAAGAAGGTGTTGCCGGGCATATGATCCCGCCGGCTTCCGTTACTGCTGTCATGTTGCGCAGGTGTATCAGGTTGTAAGGCGTTTCCCGCACCACGCATATCAGCTTGCGCCGCTCCTTCAGCACCACATCTGCCGCCCTTGTTACCAGGTCGTTGCTGATGCCGCCTGCTATCCTGCCCAGGGTACCCATGCTGCACGGGCAGATAATGAGCGTATCATAGCCCGCGCTGCCCGACGCAAAAGGCGCCATAAAATCATTCTTGCCCCACACTTTGAAAGGAAAATGCTCGTAATCCTTGTTTCCCAGCTCATGCTCCCACACCGTTCGGGCGTTATCGCTCCATACCAGGCCCACCTCTCCCAGACCATTTTTCATTTGTTCCAGCCGCTTCAGCAGCACCTGTGTATATACCGAACCGCTCGCTCCACTAATGGCAATTGCTATTTTTCTCATAAAATTCTTCCCCGAACTGTCAAAACTACATGGAATATTTGTAAATTCGTTTCTTTAAAACACGAATAATGAAACGAGTATTCTTTTTGGCAGTAGTAATTATGGCTTTACCCGCCTTGGTAATGGCAGGTGGAAAGACAAATAAAACAAGCCCGGAGCCCGCTGCCGCGCCGGCAAATGACAACGAGATCCACTGGATCACCAATATTGATGAGCTACAGGCTAAGATGCAACAGCACCCTAAAAAAGTGATCGTTGACCTCTACACCAGTTGGTGTGGCTGGTGCAAGAAGATGGATGCGGCTACATATAGCAACCCGGCCCTCATCAAGTACGTAAACAATAACTTCTACGCTGTGCGCTTTGATGCCGAGCGCCAGGATACCATTAACTTCCAGGGCAAGCAGTACTTCTTCATCCCACAGTACAAAGCCAATTCTTTTGCGCTGGAGATGCTGAAAGGACAGATGTCTTATCCCACAACGGTCATCATGCTGGAGAATTTCCAGAGCCCGCAGCCTTATGCAGGTTATATGACCGTGCCGCAGATGGAGACCATACTCACTTTCTATGGCGATAACGTAATGCGGCATCAAAGCGGTGGCGACTACCAGAAAAGCTACCACCCAACCTGGGACCACGGTGCAGCTCCTGATATGACCCCGCCTCCGGGCCATTAATTCAACCATTATATTAATAAATACAGAACCCCGCATTTTGTGCGGGGTTTGTTATTTGTAGCTCATTTACTTCTTATCTTCTCCCACTATATATTTCATATCAGAGGCATAATACTTGCATACAGGCTTCAGTCCGCATAGCTCGCACTTGGGTCTGCGGGCCACACATACATAGCGGCCATGCAATATCAGCCAGTGGTGGGCTATGGCCAGCAGGTCTTGCGGTATATTGGCCACCAGCTGCTGCTCGGTCTGTAACGGTGTCTTGGCCTTTAACGTCAGCCCTATCCGCGCCGATACCCGGAACACATGGGTATCCACCGCCATACCCGGCTGATGGAACACCACCGATACGATCACATTGGCCGTCTTTCTGCCCACACCCGGCAGCAGCACCAGGTCGTCCATATTGTCCGGCACCTCGCCATTGAATTGCTCCACCAGCATTTTGGCCATGCCTATCAGGTGGCGGGTCTTGTTATTGGCAAAGCTGATGCTTCGGATGAATGGTTCCACATCTTCAAATTGGGCTTTCGCCAGCAACTCCGCCGTAGGGAACCGTTGAAACAGCGCGGGTGTTACCATATTCACCCGCTTATCGGTGCATTGCGCCGAGAGTATCACCGCTACCAGCAGCTCGTATGGGCCTGTATAGCGTAGCTCTGTTTCGGCATCAGGCATATGATGCTGAAACCAGTCTATCACAAAGGCATACCGTTCTTTCCTGGTCATAAAAAAACCCGTTATTTGTTTTGCAAATAACGGGGTAAAAAACCAAACCTAAAACCACACATCTTTATATACGGCAGAATTGGTGTCAAGGATTTCTTTTATTTTCCTGCCTCAAATATCATAGCATAGCCATTCATGCAATAACGCAGGTGGGTGGGTGCAGGGCCATCGTCAAATACATGGCCCAGGTGGCCACCGCATTTGGCACACATCACCTCATCGCGCTCCATGCCGAGGGAATTATCCTTGGCCTGCATCACACTGGTAGATTTTAGTGGCTGGTAAAAGCTTGGCCAGCCGGTATGGCTGTCAAACTTGGTAGCCGAGCTAAATAGCGGGTTGCCGCAGGCAGCGCAGTAATACATGCCCTTGCTGTAATTATGGGCGTTTGGCCCTGTTTCCGGCGCTTCCGTGCCTTTTTCCCGGAGTATATGGTATACTTTGGGGTCCAATACCTTTTTCCATTGGGCATCAGTAACATTTATTTTGCCCGTTTCGCCCTCTTTATAGTAGGGGTTGTTCTTTTCATTTTGCTGTTGCTGCGCATATAGCGCTACTACGCCGGTGCATAGTAGTACAGCCACCGAAGTTATTATTGATCTCAGTTTCATAATTTTAGTTTTGTGTACAGTAATTAACGAATAAAAACGAAGCCGGGTTTTCAGCAAAATGCCAATAAAAGCATAAAACGAATTTATGTAATATTTTCTGAATGAGTTGTCTTCCTTAAATAAAATTTCGCGGGCATTACCTCAATATAAAATAATAAAGTATTTTGTGACGTAATTATTTCAAATGAAAAGCAAGCTCACTACCCTTATTGCTCTTATCGTATTGGTTGCATTCGCCAGCAGTTGTGGTACTACCGTATACGGTAGCCACATCTACAGAAGCAACAAGTTCATAGGTTACAAAAGCCATTGGCATTGGTGGCACGCGCACCATTATCGCCCGCATCCCCATTATGGCGGTTATTGGTAGTAGCGCCTATTTGTCTGTGCTGTGATCTATCAGGTCATCGTTATCTTTATTGATGTTGCGCCCCTTGCCAAAAAGG
>CAIVKT010000578.1 GCA_903906615.1 uncultured Bacteroidota bacterium
GGAATGACCGCGCTATTGGGCACACGCATAGTGCAGGTAACTTTCCCCGGCATATGGCCCCGCATTTTATTGCGGGAGGCGGGGTTGTCGGGGTATAAAAAAAGTGGGCAGATCGCTCTGCCCACTTTTTTGAAAGTCAATGTTTGTTATCCCTACTCTACTACAAAACGGAAGACATTGTTGCCGCCGGTTGCAGTGCGAAGGTTGAGGATGTAGTTGCCTTGTGGCAGGTTGTTGCCGAGGGCTATTTGTTCGTTTATGTTGCCGCCCTGTGCGATAGCATTGTTCTTGTATATTACCTGGCCCAGCATGTTCATTACTTCTATAGTAAGGGTTGCATCTTCGGTGCTGCCGAGTGTGCCTTTTACAGAGAAGGTGCCTTTGTTCGGGTTAGGAACGAGGGCAATATTTGTCATCGTGAGCTCGTCGAACGGAACCGCTACATCTGTAACGTAGATCACTATAGAGTTGATCGTGTTCATGTGGCAGGCATCGTTGCGTGTTACGATGCAGCTTACAGAGTCTTTATTAGTGAAGCTGCTGCGAATGAACATAGATGATGTAGCCGCAGGTACTGGCGAGGCATTGAGGTACCATTGGTAAGACGGGTTGGTACCACCATTGGTAACGGTAGCCACTATCGTATCGGCACGGCCGGGGCCTACATAGGTGCCGGGGCGGCTGGTGAGTATCACCGATGGTATCACATGGTCTTCAACAGTAAAGGTGAGCGGCAGGCTGTAAGCCACAGTGTCAATGCGGCACATGTAGTTGCTGTTCATGATCACATATACCGCATCGCCGTCAACAGGTACATAAGCGTAGCTGCTTGCGGTGCTTACAGGTGTGGTGTTCTTGATCCAGGTAAAGGTAGGCGCTGTGCCGCCATAGGTAGGCGTAGCTGTGATGGTAACGCCTGTGCCGGTACATACGGTATCGCCGGGAGCTGATGTAAGTGTAACGGCAGGTATGCCGTTTGGCAATACATCCATGGTTACGCTGCTCACTACGGTATCAGGCATAGCACATGCTGCACTGCTGGTATAGTTGATGGTCACCATATCGCCATTTATAGGCTCGTAAGTAAAGGTGTTGCTGCTGGTACCTACGTTAGCGCCATTCACCTGCCATTGGTATACAGGTGAGGAGCCGCCGTTGGTGCCGGTAGCTGTGTAAGTAGTAGAAGTGCCTGCGCAAATAGTATCGGCAGTATTCATAGCCACACTTACGGATGGTATTACTACAGGTATGATGTTGATAGAAGGGCTGCCTGCCATATTGCTGAAGCAACCTGTGGTGGCATTCACCGCCATTACGGTATAAGTACCCGCGGCAGTTTGCAGGCCGAAGTCGAGCACGGTATCCATACCTGCAAGAGGAGCGCCTGTGGCAATAATGCCGTTATAAAGCTGGTAGTTGATGCCTGTGTTTGCGCTATCGAGGTATATATGCAATCCGGCGCCACCTGCGCAGTAGTTGCCACCACCTACGGTAGTGTATATACCAGGCAACGGGTTCACCACGATCACTGCATGTGCTGTCATGCTGTCCATGCAACCTGTTGTTGTATCTATGGCCTCTATCCAATAAGTGCCGCCGGTCATTTGCGCGCCGAAGTCGAGCGTAGCGCCTGTACCGTTGAGCGAGTCGCCTGTGGCTGTAGCGCCACGGTATAGCTGGTAACGGAAGCCTGTAGCAGAGCCGCTAAGGTCTATATGTACACCTGAGCCACCGAAGCAATAGGCGCCACCACCTGTTACTGCAAATGTAGCAGGCAGCGGGTTGGTAGTTACGATGACGGAGCCGCTCATATTATTCACACAGCCGGTAATAGTATCTGTAGCCACTGCTATGTAAGGGCCTGTAGCTGTTTGCAGCCCGAAGCTGATAGCGCCGCCGGTGCCTCCAACAGGCGCACCTTCCAGCGTAGAAGCATTATATAGCTGGTATTTAACTCCTGCCACAGAGCCTGCAAGGCCCACTGTAGCACCTGTGCCGTTGAAGCAATAAGCGCCACCGCCCGTAACCGCAAATGCAGCAGGCAAAGAATTGACAGTAACAGTAGTTGTAGCGGTGCCGGTAAAGCCATTGCCGTCAGTAACAGTTACTGTGTAAACAGTGAGCGACGTTGGATTTGCAATATTAACAGCGCCTGTAATAGTGGCAAGGCTGCCTGCCGGAGCCCACGAGTAGGTAAAAGGCGCATCGCCGGTAGTGCCGGTAACCAGTAGCGGTGTAACGCTACCTATACATATTGCAGCGCCCGGGGTGAGCGTGATGGCAGGGCCCGCAGTACTGATGCCGCTAAAGGAGGCTACATCAGCAGCAACGCCGGCATAGCTGAGTGTATGCGTGGCAGTATTGGCAGGGCCTCCCTTGATCCAGGGCAGGCTTACATACTCGCCCGCAGATATATTGGCTTCCGTACCCACCACATCGGAAGGTACATAAGTGGCAGATGCGGTATAAGACAAGCCGGTAACACCCAATGTGCCAATAGACCAGTAACGCTTGATGTAGTCGGTAGTATTCGCATTATTCGGTTGTTTTACATTGTCTACCCTAACTGCACCGAATGCGCCACCGGTATATGCCGTGCCTGTAAAGCCGACTGTAACAGGTGAATAATTGCCTGAAGTATCACCTAAGGGATAAGTATAAGAGGCATCTCCTGTGAGCAGCGAGATCACATAACCACTGCCATTAGTGTTGATCATGCTTGATGAAGAGAAGGTGCCGGCAATAGCAGAAGCCACAGTAAGGTTATTGTCGCCGATACGGAGTACGCCTGAGGTTAAATTCAGCGTACCATTCACCTGCGCATCATCAGATAAGTTGATGACAGCAGCCGGTTTGTTGATAGTAAGGTTATTGAGCATTGTAGTGCCACCGGGCAATTCCAGGTCGGTATTTACAGTGAGGGCATTGTAGCCGAGGTTGGCGTAGGTTACATTCACCGCGCCTGCAAATGATGGTATGGTGCTAAACGTTCCGTTATCACGTACTATGTTGGCACCTGCGTTCATGTTGGCACCTGCCGTGTTAACGAATAAACCGTTGATGAGATTTATCGTGCTACCCGAATTGAAAGTGGTGGTATTGAAAA
>CAIVKT010000579.1 GCA_903906615.1 uncultured Bacteroidota bacterium
TCGAACCAGCGACCTACTGATTACAAATCAGTTGCTCTACCATCTGAGCTAAAGTGGCTTATTTTGTTAAAGAACTTATTTCCCTCTTTTTGAATTGGGATTGCAAAAGTAGATAAGAAAATCTGGTTTTACAAATAATTTTCGGATTTATTCCGAATGTTTCTCAATATCCCCGGAAGTCTTGCTTTTGCAGGGTATTTGATGTTTCCTTTTGTCGCTATATGTCTTCGGTTTCAAGGCACTTTTAAAATAGAAATGCCACCAAAAAAGGTGGCACATCTATCTAAAATATTTTTATCCCGGCTTATTGCAATGTCATCACTAAGCTCACTGTATCATTTACCCAGTTGGAGGTGGCTGTTAAATGCCGCACTATAAAGCCGCCGGTGATCACAGAATCATTAGCAGATATAGAGCCTGAGCCGCTGATAAGCTGATAATGATCGAACAGCATATGCGAGGTGGAAAGTGAATCGATATAGAACTTGTTGCTATGCACACTATCAATGGTACAAGTGATCTGGTTGTAATACGGATTGCCGGAGAAGTTATTGATAAAGAATGTGGTAGGCGTAGCGGTCTGCGTGAGGAAGACAGCGAAATGGCTCACCATGCTATCGTTGGCTGTAGAGTCGCTACCCGAAAGGGTTTGCGTCATATTCCAGGTGCCTATGAATTTGGTCACAGAAGCATTTTCGCAATTGTTCCCTTCATAACCTGTAGGGCATATACACTGCGGCACAAATTTGGGCGAATCCGCATGACAAAATCCTCCGTTCTCACAAACATAACCATCGCACGTATGAAAACTCTTACCTGTCTTTGTACAAGACAGATATTGAAGCGACATAAAGCTGAATATGGTCATTAAGGCCCCTATAAGAACCCTCCTTTTCTTACTTACCATGGCATAAATTTAGTAAAAAATTCCAATTTTAAAATTTAAGGCTTGCTAATATGAAGTTATTGTGACCTTTTCCCGGCCTTTTCTCCTCCTGCAAACCCTGTTTAACGTTCGCTCCCTTTCTTTACACCGTCTTCAACTCAGCCACCAGTGCCTGCAATACTTTTTTGGCATCGCCGAACAGCATGGAGGTCTTGGGCTTAAAGAAAAGGTCGTTCTCAATACCTGCATAGCCGGGCTTCATGCTGCGCTTGTTCACGATCACATGGTCTGCCTTATCCACTTCTATTATCGGCATACCGTATATAGGGCTTGCAGGGTCTTCTTTTGCTGCCGGGTTCACCACATCATTAGCGCCCAGTATCAGCACCACATTGGTAGTGCCCATCTGGTCGTTGGCATCTTCCATTTCCAGCAGCTTTTCGTAAGGCACATCAGCCTCGGCCAGCAATACGTTCATGTGGCCCGGCATACGGCCCGCTACGGGGTGTATGCCATAATTAACTTCCACACCCTTTTCTTCCAGCACTTTTTCCAGCTCGTGGCATATATGCTGCGCCTGTGCTACAGCCAGGCCATAGCCCGGTATGATGAGCACCTTCTGGGCATAAGCCATCAGTGTGGCAGTATCATTGAGCGATATTTCTTTGTACGCACCCTGGTCCTTCGCCTCGCCGCTGGCTGCTGCCTTAGCGCCACCACCGAAGGAGCCGATCAGCACATTCTTCAACGAGCGGTTCATGGCCTTGCACATGAGTATGGTAAGGATAGTACCCGCAGAGCCTACCAGTATCCCACCTGTGAGCATCACAGGATTGTTGTACAGGAAGCCGCCGAAAGCCGCTGCCACACCGGTAAAGGAGTTGAGCAGGGATATAACCACCGGCATATCTGCCCCACCAATAGGCATAACGAACAGCACACCGTACATGGCTGCCAGCACCAGTATGCCATAGAACAAATAAGGAGAAGCGCTGAAGCCGCCCACTACCATAATGGAGAGAATGATGATACCTGCGAAAATGAGAAAGTTGATCGCCTGCCCACCTGGAATGGTCTTATCCTTAACACGGCCATTGAGTTTGCCCCAAGCGATAACGCTGCCTGCAAAAGACACCGTACCGATGATCATACCCAATACGATGATGAGTAGCTTGCCGGTACCTGGCACTTCCGGATTACGGTATTCTATGAGCGATATAAGCATAGCGCACGCGCCACCCATACCATTGAAGAGGCTCACCATCTCCGGCATAGCAGTCATCTGCACTTTTTTTGCGGCGATAGTGCCTACTATAGTGCCTATAATGAGGGCCGTAAATATCCACACATAATTATGCAGATTCACAGGCTGGCCTTCGCCACCCTTGTATTGATACAAAAAGATAGTGGCGAAAATAGAAATGATCATACCACCGGCGGCGATCAGATTACCCCGGCGGGCGCTCTCGGGATGCGAAAGCATTTTTAGCCCCAATATAAAAGTAACAGAGCCGATAAGGTAGGCTAAAAGCAACAGAGGATTTGTACTCAGTAATTCCTGAAATTGTTCCATAATTTTAAATTCCAAATTTTAAATTCCAAATCCCAAAATCCAAATCCCAAAATCCAAAGTTTAAATTCGAAATCTCAAATTCAACCTTCAAATTGCTGATTATTTGCTTCCGGGGTTTAGTTTATTGATTATTGCTGAAAATATTTTTCTTAATTCTGCTACTTCCTGTTTTAACGCGTTTATTCTTCCTTCGTCTTCAACTTCAAAATACTCCAGCCAATAGGCTGTTTCTTTCGCCTCTTTTCTTGATATTCTTAGTTTGTGCAACA
>CAIVKT010000580.1 GCA_903906615.1 uncultured Bacteroidota bacterium
GAAGTTCAAAATGGTAAAAAAGGTTTAAATGCAGTAAACGTTACAGTAATACACTAGTTTACAGCAATACTGAAATATCATTAAGACGTGCACACCGCACGTCTTTTTTGTTATAATGATCTCCTCCATCACAAATAACAGGTAACAATAGAAAGCCCCCTTTAGGGGTTTGGGGGTTTTACCCTACCAGTCCTTACTTTTGTCTTTACAAAGCACCATATGCAGCTATCATTACAGGGCGTAATACCTGTTCCACTACGCGATAAAATGAAGAACCGCCAAAGCGGGCTGTGGCAAAGCTCACTCAACTTTGCGCAAGGGGAATACGTGTTTATACAAGCGCCATCCGGCACAGGCAAAACAACGCTCATACACCTACTCTACGGTTTAAGAAAAGACTTTGAAGGCAATATAGCCTGGGAGCCGACAAGCATGAATAACGCAGGCAATGAAGTGCTTGCACAGTTGCGCACCAATGGCATCAGCGTAATATTCCAGGATATGCGCCTGTTCCCCGAATTAACAGCATGGGAGAATATAGAAATAAAACGAAAGCTCACTAATACTATAACAGAACAGCAGGCTAATGAATGGCTGGACAGGCTGGGCTTGCAGGACAAAAAGAAGTCGCTCGCGGCAACTATGTCTTATGGCGAGCAGCAAAGACTGGCCATAGTACGCGCATTGATGCAGCCCTTTGAATGGCTGCTGATGGATGAGCCGTTCAGCCATCTCGATCATGCAAATACGGAAAAAGCCATTACGCTCATCGGCGAAGTAGTAAGGCAGCGTAATGCAGGCATGATACTGGCCGACCTGGATGAGAACACTTATTTCCCATACACAAAAACCATTATACTGTGAGCGACAACGTGCAAAAAGACCTGCTGAAGAAATTGTTGCTGCGCTCACAAAACCGCTCCAGGCTGTGGGCTGCGATAGCCGCACTCTGCGTAGGCACTACCCTGCTGCTGCTCTCTGTGATGATCTGGTGGAACTTTCGAGAATTGCTTTATGGCAAAAATCAGAATGATACGCTGGGCAGTACTTACCTCGTGATCGGCAAGAAAGTAACAGACCAAAAGATGGGCGATGCAACTGCAACATTGTTCACGCAACAGGATGTTGACAGCCTGGCCAAAGTACCTCAGGTAGAAGACATTGGCCTCATCAGGTCCAATTACTTTCCGGTGTACGCGTCTATGGGTGGCAAGCTGCCCTTATCCACAGACCTGCCGCTGCAATGTGTGCCGGATAAGTTCATAGACAAAATGCCCGCCGACTGGAAATGGGTGCCTGGAAATGTGTACCTGCCCATTATCGTATCGTCACAATTTCTTGATGATTACAACTACGGGTTTGCCCCAAGCCAGGGCCTGCCGCAATTATCTGAAACCTCTGTAAAGTCTATAGCAATAAGCCTGGAAATAGGCAGTGGCGATAATAAAGAAACCGTACTGGCGCATGTGGTGGGCTTTTCAGACCGCATCAGCTCCGTGCTGGCACCCGAATCTTTTATAGAATACGGCAACAAAAAATATGGTAAGCCCGGTATGACCGATCGGCTATCACAACTGGTCATAAAAGCAAAAGACCCGTCTGACGTGCAATTTGCCAGCTACCTCGAAAAGCACAACTACACCACAAATCCGGAAAATCTGCGGTGGAGCAGGATGCGTGCTATAGTAGAAGTAGTAACCCCGGCAACGGGTTTTCTCGCACTGCTGTTGATGGGAATAGGCACACTTGTATTCATTTTGTTCATAGAGCTTACCATAGCCAGGGCGCAGCACTCAGTAACACTACTGTTGCAGATCGGCTACAGCCCCCGCTACCTCAGCCGTTTTATGACCGGTCGTTTTCTGCCTATGATACTGGGCACTGTGCTTGTATCTATGGTATTGGCTATTGCAGGGCAATTTGCGGCATCCATAGCAGTTCAGCCGCAAGGGCTTACCCTTTCTGCCCTGCCCGGCTGGCCGGTATGGGCTGCGCTGGCATTAAGCACTCTAATATTGTTAGTGCTGGTGAATAAGTCTATAAGCGATGCGATAAAGAAACAGGTTTAATAATACTAAGAGTACACCAGTTGCCACGGCTTTTAAGCCGTGGTTAACTTAAGAATATACTTGGCTTTAGCCGAAAGGCTCGCAAGGGTAATTTTTTTTATTTCTTACGATTGTATAAATAGCAATTCCGAATTACTCAGGTGATATTCTTTAAGTAATTCTCTTCCCTGGCATTGCGGATAACGTACCACACATTGATGACAAATGCGATGAGCAAAAACCATTGCTGCAAGCAGGGAATATTAAAGCTAAAGAACATCTTACGCACGCAGCCCATGGGTGTTTCGTTTTGAAATCCATCGTACAAGGCACGGTAGCTGATAAGAAACGAAATGCTGGTGATAAAAAACAAGACAATAAATATCCCATTCAGCAACTGGAACAAGGTCTTATTTTCATCCGGGAACAACACCTGCTTGATACACAGCAGCGAGGTAATGAGCAATATCATGTTGAAGGTATCAATAGCCCTCGCTACATAAATAACACCCTCGCGCGTACTTTGCTGCGCAAATGCCGGCACCGCCATAAATACAGCAGCAAGCAAAATAAACAGGGAACGCTTCAGGGTGGTTGTGATCATCGGGAATGCAAA
>CAIVKT010000581.1 GCA_903906615.1 uncultured Bacteroidota bacterium
GACTGCTCTATGCTGGAGATCAACCCGCTGTTCAAATCGGCAGATGACAAGATACTGGCTGTGGATTGCAAGATGAACCTGGACGACAATGCCCTGATGCGCCACACCGACCTTGCCGATATGCGCGACAAGAGCGAAGAAGACCCTACAGAAGTAGAAGCAGGCGAATTCAACCTGAACTATGTGAAGCTGGACGGCAATGTAGGCTGCATGGTGAATGGCGCAGGCCTGGCCATGGCTACCATGGATATGATCAAGCTGGCCGGTGGCGAGCCTGCCAACTTCCTGGACGTAGGTGGTACTGCCAATGCGCAAACAGTAGAAGCAGGTTTCCGCATCATACTGAAGGACCCGCATGTAAAGGCCATCCTCATCAACATCTTCGGTGGTATCGTTCGTTGCGATCGTGTGGCTGCAGGTGTTATCGAGGCTTACAACAAGTTGGGCAACATCAATATCCCGATCATCGTGCGCCTGCAAGGTACCAATGCCGAAGCGGCGAAGGAACTGATCGTGAATTCGGGGCTGAAAGTACAGTCTGCTATCCTCCTTAGCGAAGCAGCAGCGCTGGTACAGAAGGCTGTGAGCGCTAACTGATACAACAATTTAATTCAATAGAAAGAGCCGATCCTGTGTGGGGATCGGCTCTTTTTGTTTACGCAACACGCTCCACTCCTCCCTCTCCTTTGGAGAGGGCCGGGGAGAGGTCAAATACTCATCTTATTCCTCAGTTCCTGTGGTATACCGTTCTTGTGCAGCAGTATGCCGGTGGTCTTGTACTTCATGTAGGCTTTGCTTACATAGAGGTAGCCCTTGTAGTCGTTCTTATCGCCCCATGAGTTCTTGACTATGTAGTATTTTTTGCCGTTCTGGTCGGCAGCGAGGCCTACAATGTGCATGCCATGATCATCGGTGGTTTCGTAGTCGTCAAATGCCTTCTGCCTCATTTCCGCGGTGATCACCCTTTCATCTTTAGGCCCGTCAAACATGTACTTCTTTTCGCTGTCGTCCATATCTTCATAGTCCTTCTCCGGTACAAAAGCGACGCCGTTCTTCCAGCTAAAGTATTTCTCGCTCACATCAGCTGCCCACGATACGGTAAAGCCTTTATTCAGTGCATTATCAATGATGTCGGTGATGTCTTCCATCTTTATGTTATACACCTGCTGAAAAGCCCAGTTGTCGGGCACCATGAACATGTTTTTCTTGTAGTATGGGGCTGTGGTCACCGATCCCAGTTCCACATAGTCTTCTGGGTGGATGCCCACACGTTCAGCCGCAAAAGACTGTGGTGTATAGGTCTTATTGTCCCATTTGAACGTTTTAGGTATAGCGCCGAGGTATTCGTCCAGCACATCGTCATAGGCTTTCTTCCACGATGGGGTCAGCTTGCCGTTGTGGTTGGCTACTACTGCATCCAGCATACCTTTCAGTATAGCCTGCATTTCCGCAAATTTGTTCTTCGTAGTGCCGTAGTGCAGCCCTGTGTATACCTCCTGCGGCATGGCGCCATATTTAGCATACATATTGATCACATCGTGGCATTCGCCGCCATCGCCCCAGCCCAGGCCGCCATGCATTTGCACATAGGCATCGGCTTTGTCCATATACACGCAGTGTGCACTGAAGATAGGCGCGAGCTCTATTGGCTCCTTACCCATACGCATCATCTCGCTTTCTAAGAAGGAGTTGGTAGAATAGCTCCAGCAGGTACCCGAGCTGGCCTGGTTCTTTACACTTGTATGCTCCAGGTCTATGAGCTTGGTGAAGTGGTACTTGGTATTATCGTCCGGCTTGGTTATTGCCACCGGCTGAATGTTTGTATAGCTTTTGTTCGATTCGATCTTTTTGATCAGGTCGTCCTGCGCGTTTGCCAGCATAGGTAGCGCCACCAGGGCCACCAACATTGATTTTTTCATTTCCCTTTAAAGTTTTGAGTTCTGTAAAAATACCAATATATCCGATACGGTGGTAAATATATTGGGGTGAATAAAATGGGGAAATTATTCGCAAAATGCAGGTTATCTTATCATTGTGAA
>CAIVKT010000582.1 GCA_903906615.1 uncultured Bacteroidota bacterium
AATCGGTAAACAATAAATTCAATGAAGGTACACTGAGCAAACAAAACGTTGATGTAGCCCAACTGAACAAAGAACGTGCGGAGCAAACACAGATCACTGCCGGCTACCAGATGCGTACTTCACTGAACACACTAAAGGGGATGCTGGACCTTTCGGTAAAAGATTCTATTATAGTGGAAGGCACTTTGCAAAGCAATCTTTCGATAGAGAAAAACACGCCATTTGCCGAAGACCCATCTGTACGCCTTGCCGGATACCAGGCACAGCTCAATCTCGCATCATACCGGGCGGCTAACGCGAATTACCTCCCCACCCTCAGCCTTATTTACAGCAATACAACCCAGCAAAACGACAACAAATTTGAGCCTTTCGAAAACGGTGGCCCGCAATGGTACCCGGCAAGGTACTGGTCGCTGCGGGCATCATGGACTATTTTTAATGGTGGCTTGCGCTGGGCACAAGCCGGCCGCAATAAGTTGAGCTATTACGAAGCCAGGTCGCAATATGAGAGCAGTCAGAAACAGTCTGCAATAAATGACGAGAATATACGGCTCTCCTACCAGAAGGCAGCAGCGTCATTTACAAAGTCACAAGACATCATGCGCCTGTCATTCGACAATTACCAGCATATCTCAGACAGGTACCGAAACGGACTCGGTGCAATAGACGACCGCCTGAGTGCCTTTAGAGACTACCTCGACTACCAGAACCAATACCTCAATAGTTTATCAGACATGCTGGTGCAGCTGTACCAGGTTAAAATACGCCAACAGTCATTTTAATATGAAAAGAACATTCTCCTACTTAGCTATTGCAGCACTGATGTGCGCAGCCTCCTGCAAGCCAAAATACGACGAGACATTACCTAAAACGGGGCCCGTTACAGAAGCCGTATTCGCATCTGGCAGTATAGAGCCCAAGGATGCCTATACTGTCACCTCGCTATCCGATGGGTTCATCGTTCACAGCTATGTGGTGGAGAACGATCTCGTTAAAGACGGGCAGGTGATCTTTCGCCTCGACAACCGCCAGCAGAACACACAGGTAAGCATAGCGCAGACCAATATGCAGTATGCGCAGATCAACGCATCCGGCAATGCCCCGGCGCTTGTAGAAGTAAAGGCGCAGATAGATGCCGCTAAAATAAAGATGCAGACCGACTCGCTGAATCTGCAACGCTATGAGCATTTATACACCAGCAACTCTGTATCCAGGCAAGACCTGGACAATGCAAGGCTCAACTATGAGTCTTCTCTAAGCGCTTACCGCTCTGCGCTGGCCAGCTACCGCGGCACAGAAGATAAAGCAAAGCAAGACCTTATAAATAGCCAGTCGATGCTACAAAATGCCGTTGCCGGCAACCAATACTATGAACTGGTAGCAGTAGGCGCCAGTAAGGTATACCAGATCTTTAAAAAGCAAGGCGACCTCGTACGTAAAGGCGACCAGGTAGCACAGCTCGGCAACCCGGACTCTATTGTCATCAACCTGGATATAGATGAAGGCAGCATCAGCAAAGTACAATTGGGCCAGCAGGTGCTTGTGGAGCTAAACACCGAAAAGAACAAAACCTACGAAGCCCGCGTGAGCAAGATATACCCCCACTTCAATGAATCATCACAATCGTACAAAGTAGAAGCGCGCTTTCTGAAAGAAATGCCGGGCCTTATTTCCGGCACACAGCTACAGGCCAACATCATCACCAATAAAAAAGAAAGCACATTACTCATACCACGTGTATATGTGATGAACGACAACAGGGTGTTGGTGAAAAAAGATAAGAAGATAGATACTGTAGCCATAACCACGGGCATAGTATCTAACGAATGGGTGGAAGTATTATCGGGCATCACAGCAGGCGACAAGATCGCAAAACTAAAGTAACATGAAGATCAGCGTAAATACCGAGATCGCCGTCACCTACCTGTCTTCGCGCAAGAAGCAGACGCTCATTGCGGCCATGGGCGTGATGTTTGGCGTGTCCATGTTCATTTTCATGCAGTCGCTGATGAAAGGAACGAACGATTACTTTGAAAAGATGTCGTTCAACACCACACCACACATACGCCTGTATAGCGAGAACAAAGTAGCCGATGCGCATATACTGAACACCTACCTCAAAGACTCCTCCACAAAGATACTCACCAACCCCAAGCAGCTGATACAGACGCAAGGGATCATCAATCCTTACGGCATTATCAACGAGATCAGCAAAGACCCCGAGGTAGCCTACGTAACCCCGCAGGTAACAGCGCAGGTGATATACACCAGCGGCAGCGTACAGATCAACGGATCAGTATCGGGCGTAAACATTGATGAAGAAGACAAGATGTTTGATGTGCAGGGCAACATGCTCGATGGTAACCTCCACGATCTGAACCGGGTGAACAACAGCATACTCATAGGCAAGGGAATAGCAGATAAGCTGAGCCTGCATACGGGAGATAACATAACTGTAGGCACCGGCACGGGCAGCCCCATCATCATGCGCATAGTGGGCATCTACCAATCTGGCGTGAAGCAGGTGGATGAAACAAAATCGTACGCCAATATAGTACAGGCGCAAAACCTGCTGGGCAAAGACCGCAGCTATGTAACCGACATTAAGATAAACCTTAAGGATTATAACCGCGCTGCATTAAAGGCAAGGGAAATAGAACACCTTACCGGCTATAAAGCAGAAGACTGGGAACAAGCCAACTCGCAATTGAAAACAGCCTTCAAGATACGTGCAGTGATACTCAA
>CAIVKT010000583.1 GCA_903906615.1 uncultured Bacteroidota bacterium
ATGCCAACTACAAAGAATATGAAACGCAATTTGCAGGAAAAAATATTCCACGCCCGGAGCATTGGGGCGGTTACCGGGTGCTACCTGTGCGCATAGAATTCTGGCAGGGCAGGGCGAGCAGGATGCACGACCGTATATTGTTCTCAAAAGACGATAAAGGGGAGTGGGGGAAGAGCCGGCTTGCGCCGTAAGGGCCCTGTTTAATCATAGTGCCCATTATCCAAATTATTATTGTGCCCTTTCAGGGGGGGCTTCTTCCTCGAATATAGGGGCGTTGCCCATCACGAGTACCCAGGGCTGTACCCTGTGCTAAGGTATTACGCCCCTTCAGGGCTTGTGTTGTATTGCGGGTTGATGGCGTTGCGTTGCCCCTTGCTTGGGTATTTCGACCTTTCGGTGTTTTTTATTTTTGAAGTGCAGAGTTTTTAGATTTAGCCGCAGCAGGTGATTTCTTCCTGTCCCAGCGGATGGCATAGCTGATGTATAGGTTGAAGTCGAACACAGCGTTTTTGTCACCCTTGCCGTAGCCGGCTATGAAGAGGGGGGCATCATTGGCAAATGACTTACCGTCCATCATAAATTTGCCACGGATGTTCCAGCCTGCGAAGAAATTTTTAACGAACTCCACCCGCATACCTCCTGTTACCTCCAGCCATACGGCATCAATAGGCTTGGAATTGATGAAGCCTGATGTATTGCCCCAGGTGCTGTCTGTGATGATATAATTAGTGAGGCTGTGGTTGATGTGGGCATAACCGAGGCGCAGGCCTATGAGCATCATATCCCAGTCTTTGGGGTTGTCGCGCACCAGCATTGTTTTGTTGAAGCCGAGGCGCAGGAAAGGATTGGTGGTGGTGTATTTAAGGTCGCTGTAGCTGACGTTTGAGCCGCCCCAGCCGCCCTCGGCTACAAGGTAAAATTCGTTGTGCTTATAATAGTCCATTTCAAACTCGTAGCCATAATGGTCAGATACGAGGGCATTGGTAATGGGGTTTACAATGTCGATACCTATGGCAAGCTGGTGGCTAGCGAGGTCTGTTTTTTTAATTTGCTTGTTGCTGTCGGTAGTGCCGGTGGTATCCACAACGAGGGTATCCGCAGGCGCGGTGTAGCCTGTTACCGTGTTACCATTCACCTGCGCATAGCCTGTGTGTGCGCAGCAAACGATCAGCACACTAAATATCAGGATGTATATATACCTGTACATGCTTGGTGTTGACATTGTTGGTGACGCTTGAATTAACTATGTGTACTGAATCTATGAATTTATGGGTGGTTTGCACCGTATCCAGTGAGTAAAAGTCGGTATAGCCACAGGCGTTGGACAGGAACTGGAGATTGGCTTTGTAGCGAAAAGTGAGCGTATCAAAAATATGCGAAGTAGTGTCTGTTTCCACCACCCAGCGGCATACATTGGAGTCGGGTGAAAGCGATATGGTAAACACTGAACCGAGCGGAAATATGAGGCTGTCGTAGCTGCCGCCGCTGAGGGGCAGGAATACGGCAGCGGGTAATGCGGTGTCAGAAAATATAGTGCCGGTATCGTTGGTGATGTGCATGGTCTCCAGGATGAGGCTGGCAATTTTTGGCGTAAGGCATGGCTGGCGCTGCTGCGTACAGGATGCCCATACCACACAGCACATTGCCCATACTATTCCAAGTCTTTTAATCATTGAGGGTATTCAGTATTTTGTCTATCTCGTCTATTACATTATCCAGTTGCTCGCGCATGTTGTCCCTTTCCTCGTCGCCGGTAAAGGCAGTGCCGAGGCGTACGCTCACCACATCCTTTTCGAGGGATGCCAGCTTTTTATTGAGCGCGACGATCTTTTTTTCGCCAACCGCCACGGATGTTGTGAGGCGTTTGTTTTCTGCCTCCAGGGCTGCTGTTTTTTTGAGCAGCTCGTCCAGTTTATTGCTAAGTGTTTCCAGTGCCTGCATTATTCACGTATTTGCGCGCTCAGTTTATTTTTATAGGTATCCATCAGTTGCTTCATCAGTTGTTCTATCTCCGTATCGGTGAGGGTGCGATCCTGTAACTGGAAGGTATAACTCAGCGCCAGTGATCTTTTGTCTTTGCCCAGCTTCTCGCTTTCGAAAATATCAAACAATCCGAAAGAGGTGAGTGCATCCAGTTTCAGCTGTTCGGTAGCCTGCTCCACCTGTTCGTAAGATACGGTATTATCGAGTATAATGGCGATGTCGCGCTGCACGGCCGGGAATTTGGCCACTTCTGTATAGCGCACCTTTACGGCATTGTGTGCTTTTATCCAGTTGTCCCAATTGATGGCTGCAAAGAACACTTCCTGCTTAATGTCGAACTCGCGCAGGCGTTCTGCGCTTATCTGCCGGGCAGTACAAAGGACCTGGTTCTTTGCTTTCCAGGTTACCTGTCCTTCGGCGTGGGTAACGGTCGTATTGCTGATGCCGCTGTATTGCAGCAGGTTTTCGATGATGCCCTTTAGGTAAAATATATCTGCCTTCTGTGCTTTCTGGTTCCACTGGGCGGTATGTATATTGCCGGTTATCCATAGGCCCAGCTGTGCTTCCTGTATGTACTTAGCGCCATGCTGCGCGTAGGTGTTACCATATTCAAACAGGGCGAGGTCCTGGCTTTTGCGGTTGCAGTTATATTGTATCACTTCCAGTCCGCCTTCCAGCATTGAGGGGCGCATCACATCCAGTTCGCTGCTGAGGCTGTTGATCATATGCACCAGGGTTTCGTTTCCGGGATAGAACTTGCTGTTAACAATTGAGTTGGTTACGATCTCCTGCATACCCAGGCCGCACAACAGGTTGGCTGTTTGCTCGCGTGTTGCGCGATCGGTTGGCATTGGTTTTGATAGGGAGATGTTCAGCCGCTCGGGGATGTGTATGTTGTCCAGCCCGTCTATGCGCAATATCTCTTCCACAATATCGGCAGGCTGAGATACGTCTGTTTTGTTGGATGGTATTTTGAGTGTGATGCTCTCATCGGTTTCGGCAGTTATCTCAAAGCCTGCGGCATGTAGTATCTCCTGCACCTCCATGTGGTGGTAGGCTTTGCCGCTTAGCTTGCGTATATAACTGTAAGTGATGGTCACATTTTTTGCAGGCAATAGGTGCTTGTAATCGTCTGTAATATCCGA
>CAIVKT010000584.1 GCA_903906615.1 uncultured Bacteroidota bacterium
AATGCCCTTTGCCACCGGCGAATATGATGCAGTAATGTGCGCCTACGGCGTACGCAACTTTGAGCACCTGGAAGCGGGACTTAAAGAGATGTGCCGTGTGCTGAGGCCGGGCGGTAAGGTAGTGATACTGGAATTCTCCCACCCTACCCGATTTCCCGTAAAGCAGTTCTACAAATTTTACTTCAGGTACATACTGCCCACACTGGGTAAAATGGTATCGAAGCACAGTAAAGCCTACACCTACCTGCCGGAATCGGTGAACGCATTTCCCGAGGGTAACAGGTTTTGTGAGATACTAGGCAGTTGTGGCTTTAAAGAGGCTAAGGCGAGGCCATTGACTTTTGGGATCACTACGTTGTATACCGCTGTAAAATGATCAGCTCATCGTTAATAAGCGTAATCCGCTAAATACTCGTACCGCCTGGTGAGCCTGCCGTTGTCGCATATTGTGGCGCGGCGCAGTATATCGCTTTCTGCTTTCAGCAATTCCGGGAGTATATACTTCTCTAAGTGTATGCCGAAGTATTGCGAGGCATCGCAGGGCAACTCATTGGGCAGGTTATCTACAGCCATCAGGTCTATTGTGTCCCTCGTATTCTGGTAGGGCGTGGTACGCTCCATGGTAGACCGTTCCACTCCATATACCGGATCTGCAATGGTAGATGCCCCCATGTTTATAGGCACCGAGCCATCCACATCGCAGGTAATATCGGCTATTACATTCAATCGCCAGTCGTTGCGCTTTATGTCCGGTTTCTCGAACAGGCGGGCTATGCGGCGCTCCCAGTATATGCCGTTCATCAAAATATCCGCCTGGTTCACGTACGAGGAGAACAGGCATTTGTACGCCTCGGGGTGTGCATGAAAGTCATCGCGGTGAAAGAGGTCATTATCTTTGCGGGCATAGAGGTTAGCGCCTTTCAGGTGCGTGAATACGGGGTACTCATATTCATGCGTGAGGAAGTCTGTAGGCTCTACAGCTTCAATATCCAGCCTGGTCAGCACATCCAGCACACCGGCGGCTACCTTGCCGCTGCCCGTCATCACTATCTTTATATTGGGCAGCTTAAAACGCTCATAGGCATCTATCAGCTCTTTGTAATCTTTTACATCGTGCGCGGCGGGCAGGTCATACTTGCCATACTTCTTGCCATAGGTCATCAGCCCATTGTGCGCCCCCACTATGCCTGCATACAGACCGAAGCCCAGTATGCGCTGCTCATCGCTGTAGGTGAGGCACTCATAGTCTATCATGCGGATGTGCTTTTGTATAAGCGACTGCATAAGGCCCTTATTGTGCGCCTGCTTCTTCTTGGTGTGCGAGAAGAAGAAGTATGTTTTGCCGGGCATCAGCATATCGGCAGGCACTTCTTTAATGCCCATCAGCACATCGCAGCCTGCAAGGTCGGTGGTTACTGCTACTCCTTCGGCACGGTAGGCATCATCGCTAAAGCAACGCTCTGCCGATGGCTCTACTACTATTTGTATGCCTGCATGAGAGCTGTTGATATACGCACATTGTTTGGGCGTAAAGGCCACACGCCTGTCCGGATTCTTTTTATGTTCCTTTATCAACCCTATGCGGAGCATCTTTCGTAATTTAGCAGCAAAGATAAAGCACCCAACCTGTAATACATGGCCAACTACTTCGAATTATACGACCTGCCCGTCTCCTTCGCGCCGGACCAGGCGGTAGTAAAAAATAAATTTTATGAGCTGAGCCGCAAGTACCACCCCGACCGCTTTGCGCAAGCCGGGGGCGCGGATCTGACCGAAGCCCTGCAAATGGCCGCCCTGAACAACGCAGCCTACAAAACCCTCAAAGACAGCGATGCCACTATGGGTTATATACTGAAGCAACGCAATCTATTAGAAGACGAAGAGAAGTACGCCCTGCCACCCGCCTTCCTGATGGAGATGATGGACCTGAACGAGGCCGTGAGCGAAAGCGAGATAGACCCTGAAAACACCGATGCCCGCAATATGGCCACCAACGACCTCAATGAGCAACTGGAACTGTGGGATGATGCCATGCAACTGCTCACCACCCGATACGCCAATGGCGAGCAGGATGATGCCCTTCTTTTGCAAATAAAAGATATGTATTTCCGCAAGAAATACCTGTTGCGCATTAAGGAAAGAATTGATAGATTTGCAGCCCGTTGAAAAACGGAGGTGCCCGCCGCCCGGATGGCGGAATTGGTAGACGCGCTAGACTCAAAATCTGGTTATCGCAAGGTAGTGCAGGTTCGATTCCTGTTC
>CAIVKT010000585.1 GCA_903906615.1 uncultured Bacteroidota bacterium
TAGGGGCCACCCGCAAAATATTGCTTGATGTAGGGCAGGGCATCTGACTGGCCATAAGGCACGCCTACACCGCCATAAAAACGGAACGCGAATACCGAGTGTGGCAGTGTGAAATAATGGCGCGCATCAAAATCGAATTTGTAGTACTGCGCGTACTGTATGCTGTATAGATTATTGAGCGCCACACCGAGCTGGTTGATGCCACCCAGCAATGCGCCGGCCTCTTCGACACCCAGCTTTAAAAAGGAGTAGTTGTGTGCATGTGTTTTGGCAATATCATCATAGGTAAATGTGAGGTTCTCCCCTTCGATGAAATTCTGCTTGTAGCTGTTTTTCAGGTAGTCGTTGGTAGAGAGTACTTTCTTGAAAGAGTCTGTTTCTACCGGCAGGCTGATGATGTTGACGAATGCCGGAGAGAGCGTCCAGGTAATGGTTTGCGAGCGGTGCCAGCTGTAGGTGAAGTTGGCGCTGGTGTTGATGAGGGTGAAGTAATTGACGCGGTCTATTACATTCTCGCCGCCGCCAATGATGGTATGCGGTAAGTTGTTTTCCGGGAACAGGGAAGCTGCAAAAGGGGACAGGAATTTAGGAAAGTCTATACTGGCATTAAGGCCATAGTACTTAGTAAGCAGGCTGAAATTTTGAATGAAATTGCTGCCGGTATTATAAGCCAGTTCCACGCCACCGTTAACGCCTATGGTGAGCAGGTTTGCACCTTTGGCGAAGTTGCGGTCGCGATAGTTCACACCAAGCGAATTGCCGAGCGAATAGGTAGAGCCGCTGGATATTTCGTAGTTGGTGGATACGTCGTGTTTCTTAGCCCTGTTCAGAAGTATGTTGCAGTTGAGCAGGCTGCTGTTGCGGGAGGCAAGGGAGAATTCGGGCCGCACATATTGGAAAATACCCAGTTCACTTAATTTGGTGTAGGTTTTGTCCTGGTCGCCCTGCGAATAACGCTCGCCGGGTACTACGAAAATGTGCTTGTCCAGCACTTTTGCGTGTACATAATCTTTGTGGTATTTATAGGTTATACCGCCTATCTCTTTGGTGATCATGGAGGTGTCTGTGAGGTCCATATTACTTTGGTAATCGGGATATACAGTAACAGACGCAATAGTGTATTTGCGAAAGGATAGCGAATCATCAGACTGCTGTATGTAGCCGGTGATATCTATGGTTGGCCTTTTGCGCTTTTGTGAGGATGCCATAAAATGAGCTGCTGCTTCGAAGGGGCTTTCGGCATCTTTGAACACGGTCTTATCCACGGTATCCAGTCCCTTTATGAAGTTCACATTGTCTTGTGTGAAGCGCCAGTAGCCGTTGTTGCGTATGAGCGATGTGATGCGGCTCCGCTCATCTTCGAGCTCAGTATAGTTGAAATCGAGGCCCTTGCGCAGTACGGTTTCCCGGTTATGTGCCGCTACTATCTTCGCTATGCCGCTGTCTGCGATATTGTAATTTACGGAATTGATCAGGTAGTTCGGTCCGGTATGTACTGTATAGGTGGTGTATGCTTTTTTGTGTTTGTAGTAGAAGGTGTCTTTGATCTTGGCATAGAAATAGCCCTGGTTGAAAAGATAAACTTTCATATTGAGCGCGGAGCGCTGCATGAGCGATGTGTCGAGTAGCACAGGCCGCTCTATGGATTTGGGTAACAGAGAGTCGGGGCGGCTGTGTAGCTTTTCATATCGCCTGTTGTAGCGCCATAGCTTGGTGGGTGTGCTGAAAGGGAGTATCTCGGCTCCATCGGTATTGGGTTTCTGTATGATAGCTTTGCTGAGGATATCTTTCATTTCGCCCTTATTGGCGATACGCCTGTCGGAGTGCAGGACCACTTTGTTTTTATGGAGCAGGTACTGGCCGTCGGGTATATGCTGGGTGCTGTTGCAGGCGCAAAAGACTACAATAACCAGTAGCTGAAAAAATACCGCCCCTCTATTATTGTTCTGTTGTTTGTAGCCCATTTGTGGTAACTGCAATTATTATAGCTTTGCAGTTGTATGTTATCCAAGGCGCAAAATAAATATATTCGGTCATTAAGCCATCAAAAATTCAGGAATGAGCATGGTATGTTCATTGCCTGTGGTGAAAAGATAGCATATGAATGGCTTTCGGCAGATGGGGATGTGGCCATGATCGTGGCTACAGAAGATTGGGTGGCGCAAAACAGCCAGCTTATATCCCGCCACCCTGAGGCCACATTGCATATGGTAAAGGAAAGGGAGCTGGAAGATATATCGCCGCTGCAGGCACCTAATGGCGTGCTGCTGGTGGTGCCGTTGCCGGCAAAAAGAGTGCTGCCTGTTTTAACGGGTTGGTGCATAGCGCTGGATGCGATACAGGACCCCGGTAATATGGGTACGATCATCCGCATCGCAGACTGGTTCGGGATAGGCACTATCATCTGTTCGCCGGGCTGTGCCGATGTATACAACCCAAAGGTGGTGCAAAGCGCTATGGGCGGGCATTTGCGGGTGGGGGTGTATGAAGAAGACCTGGCGCCGGTTTTGAAAAGGACCACTTTGCCTAAGTATGCGGCAGTGCTGGATGGCGAAAACGTGTATAAAGCAAAGCGGGCTGATGTCGGTGTGCTGGTGATCGGCAATGAGTCGAAAGGGATTTCTGCGGATGTACTGGCGGCTGCCACGCATAAGATAACCATACCGAAGAAAGGTGGGGCCGAGTCGCTGAATGCGGGGGTGTCGGCGGGGATCTTGTGCGCGCTGTTACTGCCTTGTTAAATTTTTATTAGAAATAAGGTGCATGTAACTATGGCACAACTATTGAGTCTAAAAACTAAAAGGAACAGCATATGAAAAAGTTATTTGCCGTACTGATATTT
This sequence comes from uncultured Bacteroidota bacterium, assembly GCA_903906615.1. Classification (GTDB taxonomy): domain Bacteria; phylum Bacteroidota; class Bacteroidia; order Chitinophagales; family Chitinophagaceae; genus Nemorincola. The sequence goes on from CAIVKT010000585.1 coordinate 2,843, forward strand.
ATAGGTGCCGGTATTACCGGGGCTATGGCGCAGAGTTATATAAAAGTGAACTTGACGGATGGCAGCCCGCTGAACGTATCGGTGGATGGGCGCTATTTTAATAAAAGAGGTACGTCTGTAACGGTGGGCGACCTGCCACCGGGGAAGCATTTTTTACAGATATACACAATGCGTTCTGACCGAAGAGGCCGCGGGCGGGAAGACGTTATTTATGAAGGCAAGGTAAAGACATTTAATGGCGGGGTAACGCTCGTGTCCTATGATCCCAACAGCGGCGAAGTGATGACCTACCAGCAGGATGCCAGCACTTATAGTTTTCCGCAGCAGCAAGCGCCGCAGCAGGGCAACCAGCAATACCCTGGTAATGGCTACCGCAGGAACAACAGGTTTCAGCAGGATAACGGGCAGTATAACAATGATAATGGCCAGCAGTATAATAATGATAATAGCGGTAATGCGCAGCCGGCATCGCCCGTGCAAACGGGCACTCTGACAGAAGACAAAATAACACAGTTAAAGAGCAAGGTGCAGGATGCGAAAACAGATGTGGAAATAACCAACCAACTGAAGGCTGCATTAGAAAATGAAACAATGACCACCTTCCAGGTGAGCGAATTGATGGACCTGCTGAACTTTGAAAGCAGCAAGGTGGACCTGGCTGAATGGGCTTATCCTAATGTGACTGATAAGGACTTTTTCGGCGACCTTAAAAATAAGCTGACGTATAAAAATTACCAGGAAGATTTGGATAAGTTTATAAAGAGCAAGTAAAAACCCCAACCCCCTGAAGGGGCTTACTCATAGTTGTGTGCTTACTTGTTTGCTATGCGCGAGTGCCACAACCCATGCCTGAAAACGACTGCTTCGCTATTGTTTTATACTCCCTACTTAGCAGGAGGAGAATCTAGTCATTTTCTGCTTCTGTGTTTATTCTTTTATAACCCGTACCACATTCTTCACGCCGTCCTGCCCGGTCATTTCTAAGATATATACACCGGGGGCATAGGACTTCATAGAAACAGTATTTTCACCTGGTTTCAATGTGCCTTCGGCTTGTTTTTCTCCCAGCACGTTTAACATTCGGTAGCCTGTTGTTTGCTGAATGCCTGTGATCGTCAGGTTATCATCAACAGGGTTAGGGAATACATTTATTGTTTGTTCCTGAATATCTACTATACCCACATTGTGCCGCGTTACTATTATGTTCCTGCAAAAAGAATCTAAGCCGCAAAGTGTGTAGATCGTCACACAGGCATGGTACGTGCCGGAGGCGGTATAGATATGTGTTGGCGTAAGGCCACTACCGGTAGTGCCATCGCCAAAATCCCATATCACGCTATCCATGCCACCGGTAGTGCTGGAGTAGTTGAAGGTAATTGTATCTCTGCCGGAAGCTGTAAAGGATGCTGTGGGGGCAGTAACGCACGGGATCGTATCATTGATACAGACTGTAGTATTGCCGCAAGCTGAGTAGGCTGTGGCGCATAAGTTGTAAATGCCTACTGCTGTATAGGTATGCAGAGAAGTAAGGCCTGTATCCCTGTAGCCATCCCCGAAATTCCACCCTATGCTGTCTATGGCAGTTGTACTGGCTGTAAAGGCTACGCCGATATTCAGGAAGCCAGTATCGGTAAAGGCAACGGTCGGCAGGCTCACACAGGTAACGGTGTCGTACAGGCAAGCTGTATCAGCTCCGCAAGGGGAATGGGATATGGCGCAGACCTGGTATATGCCGGTAGCTGCATAGGTATGCGAGGAGGTTAACCCTGATCCTCTTATACCATCGCCAAAATTCCAACCCACACTATCTAAAGCCGCAGTAGCGCCTGTGTAGGTTGTAGTAATAGAAGTGGTGCCTGTAAATGAAAGCGCGGATACAGGGGGGAGAACACAAGGCACAGTTACAGGGTGGCAAACGGTATCATTGCCACAGCCCGTGAATGCAATGGAGCAGACAGTGTATGTGCCGGTAGCTGAATA
>CAIVKT010000586.1 GCA_903906615.1 uncultured Bacteroidota bacterium
AGGGAAAACCACCTCGTGCCCTATATACAGGAGCAGATACGCATATCGCGCGAGATAAAGCTGCCTATGCTCCGGTTCTTTGAAGGCATGTCTGATGCTGACCTGATCACTATGGCCATAGACTCGCACAAAGAGTTCCTGACAGCAGCTGAAGAGAACAGGCTGAAAGAACAACAGGAAAAAGGGCTGGCATTATGGAAAGCAGACGGCTTAGGGATCATGAAACGTGAAGAAGTGACTGCGGAAGACATTACCCTGGCGGGTTTTATGCGCAAAAAAGCACTGCTCAAATTTTTGCCCGGCTATACTACGGATGTAAGTGAGGCTGTGGAGATCATCAAAGAAATAGATTTCCTAACTGTTGAGGGCGATACTGCCGCAACTAATATTTATATCAACCTGTTGAAGGACAGGATCAATGAAGAGTCTTTCTTCAGCGAGCGGCTGGCACACACCACCCCGGGCCTCAACTATGTATTGGACGTAACCAACAACGAAGTAAAATATGTCAACAAAAATGCCGAGAAATTCCTGAACCACTCGTTAAGTGAGCTACAGGAGATGTCGGGGAAAATTATAGAGCAATTTGTACATCCTGAAGATGTGCAACATGTAGTTGATTGCCTGGCGCAATGCGCCCTTTCGGCCGACAAGGAAGTTGTATCATGCGAGTTCCGGATAAAAGCCGCAGATGGTTCCTACATCTATATGCGTAACTACGTATCTGTATTTAAGAGGAATAACAGGGGCGATGCCGCAGAGTTAGTAGGCATTATACTGGACGTGAGCAAGGAAAAAGAAATTGCCGAACAGCTACTGTACCGCGAGCAACAATTACTTGATGCACAAGCACAGGCTATGCTCGGTAGCTTTGAACTGGATGTGGCAACCGGGAAAATGGACGTAACACCACAGTTCAAAAAAATATATGAACTGGACGATTTTGATCTCTACAACCTCATAGACCATGTGCACCCGGCCGACCGCGACAATACCAACAATAAAAGAGATAAGGCTATACAGGAAAACGGCATTTACGATACCGAATACCGCTACCTGGTCAATGGCAAGGAGAAAGTATTATGGTCGAGAGGTAAGGTTAACTATAAAAACGGGAAGAAACTGCTTATAGGTACAGTAATGGATGTGACGGGCAGGCACAAAATGATCAGGGAAATAGAAGAAAGCAGGGATCTTTATAAGCAGGCACAGCAATTGGCGCGTATTGGCAACTGGGCGTGGGACCTTGCTACCAACGTATGGACATGGTCTGATGAACTATACCACATATACAACATGGAGCCGCAGCCCGGCAACCTGAGACCGGAGATCACTAAAACCTACAGGCACCCTGATGATACCACAATGGTGGATGAACAAATACGCATACTCCGCGAACTGCATATTCCCTGTGATGTTATTTTCCGGATGATCTTACCGGATGGTACTACCAAACACCTGCATTTAAAAGGAGACGTACGTAGAAACGAAGAAGGTAAAGTGATCGCATTGTTCGGCACCATACAGGATGTGACAGAAAAACAAGAACTCATAGACCGCCTGCAGCGCAGCGAGCAATTGTACAAACAGGCACAAGCCATAGCCAGCATAGGCAATTGGTCTTGGGATATGGCAACGAAGGCATTAGAGTGGTCGGACGAGGTCTATAACATTTATGAGCTACCGCACAATTCGCTGCAAACAAGCGCTACACTGGATGAATACAACCATCCTGATGATAATGACCTGATCAGGAATTCCATCAGGACAGCCATAGAGCAGCACAAGCCCTTCGATTTTAACTACCGTATCATACTAAAAAGCGGCAGGACAAAGATCTTACACGCCAAAGGTGGCGCAGAACACAACCCAAACGGTGGTTTCAAAATATATGGGACACTACAGGACATCACCGTGCAAAAAAATATTGAACGCCAGCTCAAAGACTATAAAGAATTTATAGAGAAGATAACAGACGTAACGCCGTCTATCATCACCACCTACAACATAAATACCGGTGAATATTCCTTTATCAACGATGCTATAGATAAATTCCTGGGGTACTCCCCTACCCGTGTTATGGAGGAAGGAGTGGCATTTATGGCCTCCATCGTACACCCCGATGATATACAGGCGCTGATGGAAAAGAACACCAAAGCGCTGGAAGAGGCCAATCAAATGACCGGCGACTTTGATGAGCCTGTGGTAGAATTCAAATTCAGGATGCGCAATGCAGAAGGCACATACCGCTGGTTCCATACTTATGCTACGATCTTCGAGCGTAATGACCTGGGACTGGTGGAAAGCGTACTGAACATATCCATAGATATTACCGACCAGGAAGAGGCGGAGAAGGAATTGTATACTAAAAACATACAACTTCAGCAATCTAATACGAGCCTTGAAGAATATGCTTATGTAGCCAGCCACGATCTTAAAGAACCGCTGCGAAAGATAGTGACCTTCAGCGACCGTATGCTGGCAACGCAGCAGGCTACACTTAATGAAGACGGCAAACTGTACCTTGATAAAATAATGAATGCTGCCATGCGTATGCAGACGATGATCAACGACCTGCTCGCTGTATCTACTATAATGGGCAATAACTCTTTTGAGCTTACTGACCTGAATACCATTGTAGAAGAAGCGCTCATAGCATTGGACCACAAGATCGAAGAGACCAATGCGCTGGTAGAGCATGATGACCTGCCTAAGGCAGCTATAGTGCCTTCCCAGTTCAGGCAACTGTTCCAGAACCTGGTCAATAATTCATTGAAGTTCGCGCGCGAAGGTGTGCCCCCACATATAAAGATCACCTCGGGCATTGTGGCACACAGCGCTGTAAAGCAGTTTGGGCTGACAAAAGCCAAAGAATACCTGCGAATAAAAGTACGGGATAACGGCATAGGTTTTGATGACCAGTACGCTGCCAAAATATTTGCTATCTTCCAACGGCTGCACGGCCGGTCTGAGTATGAGGGTACCGGTATAGGTTTATCTATTTGCAAAAAGATCGCCGAAAATCACGGGGGTACTATTGTCGCGCATGGCGTAGTGAACGAGGGTGCCACATTTACAATAATAATACCTTTGATGCTATAAAGCATAAAAAGAGGTCATAACTATCATTAGTCGTTTTAACTTTTTATATTTGCCACACTCAAACTCAACCACATGATCCAGACCCAAAAACACTCCGTATTTATTGTAGATGATGATGCCGATGACCGGGAGTCTATCAGGGATGCGTTCTTAGCCAATAAACACCAGCAGGATTATGTGTTCATGAAAAACGGCGAACAGCTAATGGTACATTTTACAGATGCACCCGCTAAATTACCCTCACTCATTTTGCTCGACCTGAATATGCCCGGCAAAGATGGCAGGGATGTGTTAAAAGAAATGAAAACCCACAAAGACTTCAATCTTATACCCATCATTGTGATCACTACTTCCTCTTCAGCCAAAGACAGGGAAGCATCCTACAGGCTGGGCGCTAATTGCTTCCTGACCAAGCCGAATTCCTTCCAGGAGCTGGTGGAGATCACAGACAGCATTGCAAAGCTCTGGTTATAATAAATACTAACCATTGTGCAAGCAGGAAACGAAAAGATAAGCCTCACCTCCATTTTCGATCGCGATACGGTATTGCACTTGCGCATACCGTTCTCTTTTTTCCTGCTACCGGTATTTTGTTTTGGCATTAGCCAGTGTTCCGTTATTCACCTGCGCGATGCAGTAGTATTGTTTATCTCATTACACCTGTTCTTATATCCGGGCAGCAACTGCTACAATAGTTATATGGATGAGGATACAGGCAGCATAGGAGGTCTGGAGCATCCACCGCCCGTAACTCCCAGGCTTTATTACGCGAGTATTATTTTTGATGTTGCAGGGTTAGTTTTACTTGCCTTTACCGGCTGGAAAAATATGTTACTGGGCGTAGGTTACGTGGCCTTTTCCAAGGCATATAGCTGGCATGGTATCCGCCTCAAAAAGTATGCGTGGCCTGGGTGGCTATCAGTTATGTTTTTCCAGGGTGGGTACACCTTTATGATGTCGAATATGATAGCCGGACAGCAGGTATGTATGACATGGTTCACACCCAAAAACATAGAGTGTATGCTATTTGCTTCCTTTATCATAGCAGGCTCTTACCCACTCACGCAAGTATACCAGCACAGCGAGGACGGTGAGCGTGGCGACAAAACGATCAGCTACAGGCTCGGCATTATAGGCACCTTTATTTTTACAATGGCATTTTTTACCGCAGGCGCTACAGTACTGTTCCATTACTTTCATACCTATTATAGCATTAGCCAGTTCATCATTTTTGCCTGTGCACTGCTTCCGGTCATCGCTTATTTCTCCTATTGGTTTTTACTGGTGTTTAAAGATCGCAACAATGCCAGCTATAGATATACCATGCTCATGAACGGGATATCAGCGCTTTGTATGATCATTTGTTTCACCATTATCATGCGGCTGAATCATATTCAGTACGTCTGAATACATAACACCAAAGTAAAGGCCCCATGCGGGGCCTTTACAAAACGATATTCGATCTTTAATTATGATTCAGGATAGAGGATAGATGTAAACTGGTTCTTGCCATCAAAGAGCTGCCTTGCGGTCGCCTTGATATCCTCGGGGGTCAGTTTGTCTACAAATTCCTGGTATTTCAGTACACGGTCTTTATCCCTGCCCCAGAAGAGTGTTGCTTCCAGTTTTTCCTGCCAGTACTTATTTTC
>CAIVKT010000587.1 GCA_903906615.1 uncultured Bacteroidota bacterium
GCATTCTATGGTTCCGCTTTCATTCCTGGAAACGATCACCGATATTTCATACTTTATCTCTATTAGTTCCTCAAGCACAGAAGGCTCATTGAAGGCATTCGCAATATCATCAGGCGTTCTTAATATCATTACACCTTTGCCGTCATACCCATTTGTGCATTTTTTGAGACAAGCAGGTAGTTTATCGGTGTGTTGTTCAATATCTTGCTTGCCTTGAACTAAGATTCCGGCGACAACAGGTATGTTGTTTTCTTTAAGGAATTGCTTCTGAAGGAACTTGTTTTGTATAATTTCTATTGTTTCAGGGGATGGGTACACTTGGACTCCTTCTTCCTGCAAATATTTAAGCGCCTTAGTATTTACCGCTTCCTTCTCTATGGTGATAATATCCAGTTCTTTCCCAAATTGGATCACATCCTCGTAGTTCATTGGGTCGCCAATTCGGAAAGAGGAAGTGTGCCTGGAACAAGGGGCATCTGCATTTTTATCCATGACGGATACATTAAGACCAAAATCAATCGCATACCTGAGTAGCATGGCTCCTAATTGCCCACCTCCCAATATTCCTATTTTCAGATGCTCTAACATGATTTTTGTATTTTTTTTACGCCGTAATAGTTTGTAATTACTAGCTGACGGTGCAAAAGTGAAACTTTAAAATCATTAGTTTTTATTTAACTTTGCAATGATTATCATAAATATATTTTATGAATTACACACTCAATCAGTTAAAGGTATTTCTGAAAGTCACCCAGGCAGAAAGCATTACTAAGGCGGCAGAAGAGCTTCATCTTACGCAGCCGGCGGTGTCTATCCAGCTTAAAAACTTTCAGGATCAGTTTGAAATACCATTGACAGAAGTTGTTGGGAGACAATTATATGTTACGGAATTTGGCCGGGAGATAGCTACTGCCGCTGAATTAATATTAGAAGGGGTATATGAGTTGAATTATAAAACGCAGGCGCATAAGGGACAACTGACAGGACGATTGAAAATTTCTATTGTTTCCACGGGTAAGTATGTAATGCCTTACTTTTTGGCAGATTTTTTAAAGCAACATCCTGGTGTTGATCTGGCAATGGATGTTACTAATAAAGCGAAAGTGATCGAGAGTTTGGAAAATAACGAAGTGGACTTTTCATTGGTATCAGTATTGCCGGATTCGATAGCTGTGGAAAGCATTAAGTTGATGCAAAACAAACTCTACCTAGTATCAAATACCGACAACAAGTTTAAAAAAGGGGTACACGATAATTCGATCTTTGAGCAACTGCCGTTAATATACCGCGAGCCTGGTTCTGGCACCCGACTGGTAATGGAGCGATTTATACGGGCGAATAACTTACCTGTATTAAAAAAAATGGAGCTTACTTCAAACGAGGCAGTGAAGCAAGCTGTAGTGGCAGGTTTAGGCTCTTCAATCATGCCACTCATCGGCATAAAGAATGAACTTAGTAATGGTGAGTTGCAGATAATACCTGTAAAGAAATTTCCGATAAAGACCAACTGGCATTTGATATGGCTAAAGAATAAGAAATTCTCATCTGCTGCCAAGGCTTATTTGGAATACGTGAAAAAAGAAAAGGACAATATCATCCATAGTAAATTCGATTGGTTTGAACAGTATTGAAATCGTTCTATTGCTTTCAAAGAATACTTAGATTACCGGAAGCCTTTAAATAGTCAAGCAGGTATAGCCAGTATTGCCTTCTGTTGTGTCAACAGGGGAAATGTCGAACTTTTTAATAGACGATTTAGTTACTTTCGATAATATATCAGTATTGATGTAAGGTTTAGTTGTATTTACATAGGGAGAGTTATGTCGATGATTTGAAAAATGCTGTAGCTAAATGGCACGAAGTGGCTTTAAATGAAATGCGGAGCAACCCGGCATACAGCGCGGATCATGCTCGTGCTGTTAGTCAGGCTGAAATAGATGAGATAAACAAGAAGTATAAGCCTATCAACGTTTCTAATCATACTATAGAACCCGGCAATATTACTGGCTCCGGTATCACCAATTCCATAGAGCCTGATAACCACTCCTGGGAAAATGCTATTTGCATAGATGATAACTGGAAATCAAGCAAGCGCCTGTGGTATCCGTGTCAGGGCATTTTCCGTAATAGGGGCGCTGATCTATACGACTTCAGTCCTGCTGGCAATATTAAAGACACCATCCATTATGGTTCAGGACAGATCGTGAAAACATACTCCATCCCCGAGCCACGAGCTTCTGCGAGCTATATGCTGAATGACATATCCTCTCTGAAACTTGGCTATGCGCGCAATTCACAATACCTGCACCTCATATCCAACCCTACAGACAAATGGGTGGGCTCTAACAATATCATCAAGCCGGAAATTTCAGATCAGGTTTCTTTAGGCTACTTCCGCAGCCTGAAAAATGGTGATTATGAGTTCAGCGTAGGAAGTTATAACAAGTATATGCAAAACCAGATAGACTACGAAGATGTAGCTGATAAAGCGAATTACATTATCTTTTTTTTAACCAATTTAAAGTGACTTTTGATGAAGAGCCTCAGATTACTTTTTATTTTTTCCGTATTTGGGATAGGCGCAGCCAGAGCACAATACACCGATCTGATTAACTTCACGGATAATCCCTGTTCAAATCCCGGTCAGGAAGCTTCTGGCAATTTAACGCTATCTGGAGGCCTTTTCTATAGTATGACAGAAGTTGGAGTAGCAACCGACAATGGGGTTATTTTTTTCCTATGACCTCGTTGGGAATGTTTACATAGACCTAATTAACTTCACTGGTACAAGCGGTGTATATTACGGAGCAAATCCTACTGACTCATTAACGCTTTCGGGAGGCGTTTTCTATGGGATGACACCTGTTACAGGCAATCTCACCGGTGATGGTGTTATTTTTTCCTACTCTATGACCATATGAAATACCTGGTTGCCGTTTGCGGTATGCAGGTTTACCAGGTACATACCATTGGCGATGTTACCGATTTGTATCTTTTCATCGATACTGCCATTGTGTATCTCTGCCTTGCTGTTGTAAATATTTTGTCCCAGCATATTAGTGATCTCAATGGTTACCTCCTGATCAAGTGTAGTACCAAGGCTGCCTTTTAATGTGAAGGCACCCTTGTTAGGGTTCGGGATCAATTGCACATTGCTGATGGCGCTGTTCACCTGCTGCACACCCACATTAGATACATAGATCCGTATACCCGCAGAACCTGTATCACCTGCACAGGTGCCTGTGGTACTAACTATGCAAGAAACAGAATCGAGGTTCGCAAAATTATTGTTGGTATAGAACGGTAAAGTAGCGCCGGGGATCGGTCCTCCGTTTACAAACCATTGGTAGCTTACAGGTGCAACACCGTTGGTGATGGTGGCGTTAAGTGTGGCTACTTCACCATTGGCAATATGCGCGTTAGGGTCGGCAGTTACCACGAGGGTAGGGGTAGCGGGTGTTGCCACGTTCATGCGCACACTGGGGCTGTTCACGATGTTCTCCAGCTTGCAACGGTAGCTGCTGCTGAGCTGGCAATACACCACATCGCCATTTTCAGGAGCGAAGGTGTAGGAGTTGGTAGTGCTTTCAAAACCGCCATTCTTTCTCCACTGGTAAGCGGGTGCGCTGCCGCCATTCATTGCGGTCGCCGTAAAGGTGACACGTGTGCCGCTGCATACGGTACTGCCCGGGTCGGCGGCAATGGTCACTATCGGCATCAGTTGTGGCAATACGGTCATCGTGATGTTGTTTGTTGCAGTGGCTGGTATAGCGCAAAGTGCGCTGCTGGCCAGTACCACACTCACTACATCTCCGTTTGCCGGCAGGTAAGTGTAGCTGCCTGTAGAGGTAGCCACAGGCACACTATTGATGGCCCATTGGTAGGCAGGTGAGCCGCCGCCATTTGTGGTAATGGCATTGAAAGTAACGGGCAGCCCTGCGCAAACAGTATCGCTTCCGCCTGTTGTAATGGTCACTGCCGGTATTACAGTAGTGGTCATACTTACAGATGCCGTGCCTGCCATGTTGCTGGTACAGGTGGTCGTGCCGTTAGTGGCTACAACCATATAAGGGCCTGTGGTGGTAAATGTCCCGAAGTCGAGTGCGCCGCCGGTGCCGATAACTGCCGGGGCAGCCGTACCGCCGGTATTGAATACCTGGTAGCTGACGCCGGCGCCTGAGCCACTGAGGCCAATGTGTACACCTGCTGTGCCGCTGCAATAGTTGCCACCGCCGGTGATGGTGTATACATCAGGTAATGTGCTGATGCCTACTACAGCAGTGCCGCTCATGTTGGCAGTACATCCTGTTGTGGTGTTGTGCGCGGTTACTTTATAAAGCCCCGATGTGGTTTGTGGCCCGAAATCGATGGCTGCACCGGTGCCTGTTACCGCGCTGCCTGCAGCAGTAGTGCCGTCATAAAGCTGGTAAGAGATGCCCGTAGCCGAACTGCTGAGCCCTACATGCACACCCGCGCTGCCGGGGCAATAGTTGCCGCCGCCAATCACGGTATAAACTGTCGGGGCTGTGTTGATGCCTACAGTAGCGCTGCCGGTCATATTGCTGCTGCAACCAGTAGTGCTGTTAGTAGCTACAATAGTATAAGAGCCTGCTTCTGTTTGTAAGCCCATATTCAGTGGCAGGCCGGTGCCTGCGACAGGGCCGCCCACAGCAGTAACGCTGTAATAAAGCTGGTAGTTGATGCCGGTAACCGAACTGCTGAGGCCTACAACTACGCCTGTGCCGCCACTGCAATAATTGCCGCCGCCGGTGGTAGTGAATACTGCAGGTGCGGGTGTAATACTGATTGCCGGGCTGCCGCTCATATTTGAGGTGCAGCCGATACTGCTGATCGCCACCGCTGTGTAGGAGCCTGTGGCCGTTTGTGCGCCAAAGTCTAACGAGGTGCCGGTGCCTGTAACGATGCTGCCCACCGCAGTGCCACCATTATAAAGCTGGTAGCGGGTGCCTGCCTGTGTGCCGGAAAGGCTGATGTGGACACCTGCGCCGCCTGCGCAATAAGAGCCACCACCCGATACAGTATAGACATTAGGTAGCGGGGCTATGGATACCGATGCGCTGCCGGCCATGCTGCCGGTGCAGCTGCCCACTGTCGAGCTGCCGATAACAGTATAAGTACCCGGTGTTGTTTGCGGGCCAAAGTCGAGGGCCCCGCTGCCACCGGGTACGCCTGTGGCAATTGGTATTGTGCCACGGTATAATTGATAAGATATACCTGCGTCAGAACCACTCATATATACAATGATGCCTGCGCTGCCGGGGCAGTAAGCGGTGCCGCTGCCGGTAACCACATAAGCGTGTGGTGTGGTTCCGGTAGAGATGATGGTGCTGTCGGGCAGGTTATTCACACAGCCTGTAGCAGTATTGGTGGCTACTACTTTGTAAGTGCCTGTCGCAGTTTGTAAGCCAAAATCAACAGAAGCGCCACTGCCTGTTATGCTGCTTACTGTGCCACTGCCATATACCAACTGGTAGCTGGTGCCGCTTTGCGAGCCACTGAGCCCTATATGCAGGCCTGAACCACCAATGCAATAGTTGCCGCCACCTGTAATGGAGTAGGCGAGTGGTAATGGGTTGACGTTGATCGCTGCGCTGCCGGTCATGGTATTGGTGCAGCCGGTAATAGTGTTAGTAGCCTGTATAGTGTACACTCCTGTTGCGGTTTGTATACCCAGGTCAAGGGCCGCGCCGGTGCCTGCTATTGCCGGCCCTACTGCAACAGTGCCATTGTATAACTGGTAGCTGGTGCCGCCCTGCGATCCGCCCAGGCCGATGTGCCTGCCGGTGCCACCTGTGCAATAGTTGCCGCCGCCGGTTACGGCGTATGCGGTTGGTAAGGCACTAATGCCGATCGTGTCATTGTTGGCCATATTGCCGCTGCAGCCTGTTGCTACATTGGTAGCTACGATGCTGTAAACGCCGGTGGCTGTATAAGGCCCGAAGGTTATTGCCGCGCTGGTACCCGCTACTGCGGTGCCGACCATTGCAGTGCCATTGTATAGCTGGTAGTTAACACCTGCTGCGGAGCCTGCCAGTGTAATGGTAGCGCCGGTGCCACCCGCGCAATAGTTGCCGCCGCCGGTAAGGGCATATGCAACCGGCAATGGGTTCGTTGTTATGGCCACTGTATCGGCCATATTATTGGTACATGATGTGGTGGTATTGACCGCGCTTATCTCATAGCTGCCTGCAGGCAGGGCGCTGAAGCGGAGCGCTGCGCCGGTGCCGGGAACAAGCCCGCCCACAGGGCTGCCCGCATTGTATAGCTGGTATTTAACGCCTGTCTGCGAATTGCTGAGGTTCACCCGCAATCCTGTGCCGCCTGCGCAATAACTCCCCCCGCCCGATACTGCATAAGCTACAGGTAAAGGATTAATGGACACAGCCACGCTGCCGGTCATAGGGCCTGCGCAGCCGCCGGAGGCTACTACGGTATAAGTACCCGGTGTTGTTTGCGGGCCGAAGGTAATGGCGCTGCCTGTGCCGCTCACAGTGCCGCCTGTTGGGCTGCCACCGACAAAAAGCTGGTAGGCCACACCGCCTAATGAGCCGCCCAGGTTAACGACAGAGCCCGCGCCACCTGCGCAATAGCCGCCGCCGCCTGTTACCGGGTATGGTGTGGGTAACGAAGTGGTCGTTACAGAAACAGTTAGGGTCATGGTTTGCGTGCAGCCGGTTACAGCATCAGTTGCGATAACAGCATAAGGCCCTGTGGCCGTCTCTAAACCGAAATAAAGGCCGCTGCCAGTGCCTGCTACGGGGCTGCCTACAGTTGCCGAGCCATGATAGAGCTGGTAGTTAACGGCGGCAGATGAACCGCTGAGCGATACCGGCACACCTGTGCCGCCAATGCAGTAGGCGCCGCCACCGAGCACGGTATAGGCTAAAGGTAATGGGTTGGTAGTGACAACAACACTGCTGAGCATATTCACAGAGCAGGAAGTGAGGGCATTAGTTGCGATCACGCTATAAGTACCGGTAGCTGTGATAGCGCCGAAGTTGATAGGAGATCCTGTGCCGGGGAAGGTGCCTGCACTTACGCCCGAGTTGAACAACTGGTAAGTAGTGCCGGTGGCCGACCCGCTGAGTATTACATTAACCCCTGTGCTGCTGCCCAGGCAATAGCCGCCTCCGCCACGCACAGTATAAGGTACCGGCAGCGGGTTGGTGCTTACGGTTACTGTTGTAGACATATTGGCTATACAACCGGTAGCGGGGTTGATAGCCACTACAGAATAAGTGCCTGCCAGTGTTTCGTTGCCGAAAGTGATCGCCGAGCCTGAGCTATACACAGGGCCGCCAATGGCAGTTCCGTTCCTGTAGAGCTGGTACCCGATGCCGGTAGCCAGCGTGCTGACACCCACCGGTACACCAACACCGCCTGCGCAGTAAAGGCCGCCGCCACCCACCGTAACAGGGTAAGGGGTAGGTAATGGATTGATAGCAACAACAGTGCTGCCTGCCATGCCGCTGGCACAGCCCGTAGCGGTTGTAACCGCAGAAACAGTATAAGTGCCTACTGCGGTAATAAGGCCGAAGTCGAGCGGGCCGCCTGTGCCTGCTACGGGGGTACCAACAGTAGCGGAACCGTTATATAATTGATAGTTCCTGCCCACACCCGATCCGCTGAGTGTGATGTGCGTGCCTGCTGTGCCTGCGCAGTAGCCTCCACCACCACCCACAGTATAGGCCACAGGCAATGGGTTGATACTTACAAATACACTGCCGGTCATATTGGCGCTACAGCCTGCGGGGCTGGTAGCCACCACTGTGTATCCGCCTGATGCTGTTTGTAAGCCAAAAGAAAGTGCACCACCACCGCTTACCACGGCAATGCCTGAAGTTGATGTGCCATTATAAAGCTGGTAGCTGACACCACTCGTTGTGCTGCTCATACCAATATTCACACCTGTTCCGCCACTGCAATAGCTGCCGCCGCCGGTAACAGGGAATGCAATTGGTGGATTGTTAACAACGATCACTGAGCTGCCCGTCATTGTACTCACACAACCTGTGGTAGTGTTGGTGGCTTTTATGGTATAGGTGCCTGCTGAGGTCTGGTTGCCAAAATCGATAAGTGATCCAGTGCCGGCTATAGCTGCGCCCGTTGGGAGCAGTCCGTTACATAATTGATAGCTTACGCCCACATCTGATGTAGGTAGGTTTACATCAACCCCTGTTCCGCCGAGGCAATAGCCACCACCTGTGGATATGGTGTATTGGTTGGGGAGGGCATTGGTAGTAACGGTGGCGCTCCCGGCCATGTTATTGGAGCAGGTAGTTATAGGGCTGGTAGCAGATACAGTATAAGTACCTGCGGCAGTGTATATGCCCAGGTCCAGTGGAGCGCCGGTGCCTGCAACTGCGAGGCCTGCGGTTGACGACCCATTGTATAATTGATAGTTAACGCCGATCGTAGAGCTGTTCAGCCCTATATGCACACCTGTAGTGCCGGTGCAATAAATGCCGCCACCGGTTACCGTGAATACAGTAGGCAACGGGTTTACAGACACTATGGTACTGCCGGTCATATTGCTGGTACATGCAGAAACGGTGTTGGTAGCTATAACAGTATAAGTGCCTGCTGTAGTTTGCGGCCCGAAGCTGAAAGCACCACCGGTAGTTGTTACCGGAGTTCCGGCAGGAGTGCCTGAAACGTAGAGCTGGTAACTGATACCGGAAGTGGAATTACTTAAACCGACAAGAGAACCTGTGCTGGTGGGGCAATAGCCGCCACCACCCGTGATGCTGTAAGCAGTAGGCAGTGAGTTGACCGAAACTGTTGTGTTGCCGGTCATATTATTCACACACCCGGTAAGGCTGTTGGTAGCAACAACAGTATACGTACCTGAGGCAGTTTCTAAGCCGAAGTCAATAGTAGTGCCGGTGCCCGGTATAGGAGATCCGAGAACTGTGCCATTTTTGAATAGCTGGTAATCAACGCTTACATCAGACCCGGCAAGGCCCACATGCACTCCTGAGCCGGATGCGCAGTAACCGCCACCGCCATTTACAGCATAGGCATTAGGTAATGGATTGACGGTCACTGTTGCGCTGCCATACATAGTAGTAGCGCACGAACTGCCGGGGTTGGCAACTATAGTGTAGGTGCCGCTCGTGGTATATCCACCCATGTCAAGTGGAAGTCCTGTACCCGGTATCACACCGCCAATTGCGGTGCTACCTATAAATGCCTGGTATCCAAAACCTGCGCCGGAGTTGCTAAGCCTGATGTGTGGGCCTGCACTTCCTGCGCAATATCCGCCACCGCCACTTACTACATAAGCTGATGGTGATAATGTGATCGTAAATAATGAACTGGTAATACAACCTGTAGAAGTTAATGCAAATGAAATAGTAGCGCTACCTGTTGTTAGACCAGTAGCGATTCCTGTAGTTGCCCCAACACTAACCACTGATGTATTGCTGCTGCTCCATGTACCGGGGCCTGAAGCATCCGTTAAAGATGAAGCAAGTCCCGAACAAATATTGGTAGCGCCGGAGATGGCAGCAGGTAATGGGTTGACGGTAATTAAAGTGGCAACAGAACATCCGTTTGGAAATGTATAACTAATAGCTGGTGTTCCCGCTGCTATGCCGGCAACAGAACCCGTGGAACTGACTGTTCCCAGTAATGGATTACTGCTACTCCATGTTCCTCCTGTCGATGTTGTGGATAATGTTGTAGCGCTGCCGGCGCACACACTTGTAATACCTGTTATAGATGCCGGTAAGGCATTTACAGTAATACCTGCTGTTGTAGTACATCCTGTAGGTAGCGTATAAGTAATAGTAGATGTGCCTGCGGAAATAGCGGTAACAACCCCTGTAGTAAAACCAATATTAGCTATTGAGGTTGTGTCACTTATCCAGGTGCCACCTGTACTGCCATCAGTTAATGTGACAGATGAGCCTGCACAAACATTCATTGTCCCTGTTATTGTTGAGGGTAATGGATTAACTGTAAGAACAGCTATAGCAGTGCATCCTGTGGGCAAAGTGTAACTGATCAATGGATTGCCGGTTGCAATACCTGTTACGGAACCGGTAGGGCTGATGGTTCCCTGTAGTATATTGCTGCTGCTCCATGTGATGAAAAAGGAGTCCGCGTGTTTCAAGAGGCTCAGGAGGCTGAAAAGGCCGAAGATCTGGACACTCGAAGACC
>CAIVKT010000588.1 GCA_903906615.1 uncultured Bacteroidota bacterium
CGCGCTGCCCTCTTTCCACCATAAATACAGCATAGTGGTGCGGGAGTATCTTAGTGGTCTTTACTACCGTATCTTTCGCGTAGGCTGCGTCCTTCTTTTCGTATTCCTCCTTAGTTGGGTGCGGGCCCGTACATCCGCCATCCAAATATGTTTTCCTCATCGTGAAGGATATAGCTGTATCCCCTGTGTTGTACACGATCATTTCCGGCACCGGCTTGCCGTCTTTAATTTCCCAAAAGCGCCAAAACAGCACATTCTTGTAACTGATCCCTATGCCAATAAGCGCATAGCTATGTGCCCGGGCACAGAAGATAAGTAGCAATAACAAAATAAGGCGGCGCATGTGGTCCCGTTTTCTTCAAAACGCAAACACATGCCACAAAATTGTACGCAAAAAAAGAAAACTATTATTTTTTAGTGCCGGAGAGGAATAACTCCAGCGCTGATACCATAGATGGCGCGTTTACAGCCGGCGCCTTGATGTCTAAGCGCAGCCCGCTATCCTCCACAGCCTTGGAGGTGGTAGGGCCAAATGCGCCTATCAGTGTCCCGTTCTGTTTAAAGGAGGGGTCATGGTCAAATAACGTCTGCACACTGAACGGGCTGAAGAACACGATCATATCATAATCCATGTCCATAGCGGGCTTTATGTCGTTGGATACCATACGGTACAGCGTGGCATCGGTATACTTAATGGCGTGTTTGATAAGGTATTGGGCAATATCTGTTTTGCCGCTGTCCGATACCGGCAATATGTACTTTTCGTTCTTGTGCTTGCCAATAACATCCAGCAGGCCCTGCGAGCTGCCATCTGCCGAAAAGAAAACTTTGCGTTTACGGTATAATATGAATTTCTGTAAATAAAGGGCCACAGCTTCGGTAATGCAGAAGTACTTCATATCCTGCGATACTTTCACTTTCAGCTCCTCGCATATCCTGAAAAAATGATCAACAGCATAGCGGCTGGTAAAAATGATCGCTGTGTATTCCGCAATATCTACCCGCTGCTTGCGGAAATCCTTGCCTGCAATACCTTCCACGCGTATGAAGGCATGGAAATCCAGCTTGATATCATGTTTCTTAGCCAATTCAAAATAGGGGGACTTTTCCGTTTCCGGGCGCGGCTGCGTAATTAATATACTGCCAACCTTCACTTCCTTCTTTGCAGCACCCTTCTTTGTTGATCGAACAGCTTTAGCCATATTTAAGGATTATCGGAAATTTTGGAATCCGGCTGCATATGTTGCTGAAATCTAATTAATAAAACATCATTCCTTTTACTAATAATTTCATCAAAACCGCCAGTGGCAATAATTCCGAGGCGCAAAGGTACATAAAAAAATGAAATTTACTATACTGGAAGAACGAACCGAATACCTGCCACGACCTGATATACCTGTTGAGCAACAATATGCCTAATACTATAAATGATATAATAACCACCTGCTGCGCCCACTGGTGGTCGGCAAATGCAAGGATAATGATGAACGGGATCAGCGTCACACCCAGCACCTTATTGATCAGGAACACATTGAACAGGTAATGCTCCGTAATCCCTTCTACCCTGAATGCCCACCCGCTAAAGCGCACCGTGGCATACTTGGCCAGGTAAATAGCCCCTGTGCCGCCTATCAGCATAATGATGAGCAACGAAGGGGGTATCACCCCCGAAGTATGCGGGGTAAAGAACCGCACTATATAATAGATATATGCCCCACCGGCAAACGTGAAGAATATATTCATCAGCAGGTTGGGCAGGCCGCTGCCCTGTAGCTGGTCTTTCAACTGCCTGTTGCTTAGTGTAGGGTTGAAAAAAGCTTTCCATAGATTGATGAAGTAGCGCGTATCCATAAACCGGATAAGCCCCAGCATCAGGCAAAGGAACAGCAGCAAATAGAAATCAGCCGTTTGCGACACCATCACATGCGGCAACTCTATATCGCTCATGATATACGTACTTGCCATCATCGGGTGCTGCCGCAGGAATGTATCCGCCCCCAGCATGGCCCCTTTTTGCAGCGTAATACTATCTGGGAAAGCGGTGATACCATATTTTGCAGGCTGCACTGCCCCATGCGCACCCAGGCACAACAGCAACAACACACAGCTCAGCAAAAAACGGGAAAAACGCATACAGTCTGCAAATTTAGGCGTTATCCGTCACGGCTTTGCCCTAATTATCAAAACCTCTTTGTTATTTATCCACTAAGCAATGTGAATAACATTTCAAATCTTCGTTTTTAAACTCGTGATGGGAATTCCCCCTTATAGCGTGGGCTTGTGCGTTGGCGGAAGGGGGTTAGGGGGATGTCTATCGAATAATATGGTTAGCGCAACCTTATTAATCGCTCAACTTTCTACTTTTTACTTTCTACTTTTGGCCCATGCTCGCCAGCTTTTACAACAAATTCCGCCGCATCACTACCAATCACCTCTACTTCCCGGAGATCGATGGTATCCGCTTTGTGGCTATCATGCTGGTGCTGCTGTTTCATATTCATGGCTACTTTGCTGCCAAGGCAGGCTTCCCTGCAACCGATACCGCCCCCGGCCTCATCAATACCCTCTTCATCAATGGCGACCGGGGCGTAGAGCTTTTCTTCGTCCTGAGCGGCTTCATCCTTTGCCTGCCTTTCGCCCACCACTACATCAACCACGGCAAAACAGTATCGCTCAGGCGCTACTACCTGCGCCGCGTTACCCGGCTGGAGCCTCCCTATTTCCTCGCCATGTCGGCCATATTCCTATTACACATCATTACAAATACCACATCCTTTGCTACCATGCTGCCCCATTGGCTAGCTTCGCTGGCCTATGTGCACAATATCGTGTATCACAGGGCTTCCATTGTCACCGTTGTAGCCTGGTCGTTAGAGATCGAGATACAATTCTACCTCATGGCCCCCCTACTGTTCCGCATCCTTTCCTTGCACCTGGCAGTACGTCGCATACTGCTGCTGGCGGGCATCATAGCCATCATCTTGCTACAGCATACCTATACCACCCCATTCATCACTATTTTCAACTTTGCCCAGTACTTCCTCACCGGCATCCTCCTTGCCGATCTCTACGTTAGTAATTCAGCAGCTTCCTTCTTTAATAAAAAATGGATAGCCCCGCTTGCAGCGATCATACTTGCCACTATCATTTACCTGCCCATCAAAAGCACCATCTCTGCACCTCAGCTATTGGCCGCTCATTTAGTATTCCCCTTCCTTATCGGGCTTTTCTACTACATTGTTTTTAAGAACCCTGTTATCAAACAGGTATTCAGCTATAAATTCATCCCAATCATCGGTGGTATGTGCTATTCCATATACCTGCTACACTATACTATTATCTCCGTTTTAGGGCGATTTACTATCTCACTACATATCACAGATAGTTATTTACCCAACATATTCTTACAGATCATCCTGTTAATGATCCCCATCCTCCTGCTATCCGCCATCTTTTATCTCTATATAGAACGCCCTTTTATGTCCGGCAAATGGCTCGATCTGCTCCTTAAAAAAGACAAAACAGAAAAAGAAACCAATATGCAGTCCGAATTTGAATAAAACCGGAAATATCCTCAAATCATAACCTCCGCAAAGCCGCACCAACATTGAGCTATTATTCACTGCAAACCCGCGCAAACATTGAGCCATTGAGCTCCCGATAGCCATCGGGAAGCTACTGAGCCATTTTCAATTTGAATATTCCACCTAACAATCGTAACTTTGTTTGACCTCAACAGCTTCCTCCATAGTTATTTTATTGGTAAGAAACAAGCTGCGCACTGGTCATCAAAACAGAGCGTTATGACGAAGTACATTTTTGTAACCGGTGGTGTTACATCATCCTTAGGTAAAGGAATTATTGCCGCATCTTTGGCCAAATTATTACAGGCCCGCGGATTTACAACAACTATCCAGAAATTTGACCCATACATTAATGTGGACCCAGGTACACTCAACCCGTATGAGCATGGCGAATGCTATGTAACAGAAGATGGCGCTGAGACTGATCTCGACCTCGGCCACTACGAGCGCTTTCTCAATACGCATACTTCGCAGGCCAATAACGTAACCACCGGCCGCATATACCAGCACGTCATCAACAAAGAGCGCGAAGGCGCATACCTTGGCAAGACGGTACAAGTGATACCACACATCACCGATGAGATCAAGCGCCGCATGTTGCTCCTCGGCGAGCACAACCAGTATGACATTGTGATCACAGAGCTGGGTGGTACTGTAGGCGACATCGAATCACTCCCATACATAGAAGCTGTCCGCCAGCTGAAGTGGGAAATGGGCAATGAGAACTGCCTGGTGGTGCATCTTACGCTTATCCCCTACCTGAAAGCGGCCAAAGAACTGAAGACCAAGCCCACACAGCACTCTGTAAAAATGATGAGCGAGCATGGCCTGCTGCCCGATGTACTCGTTTGTCGTACAGAAGAACCTTTATACAAAGACCTCAAAAGAAAGATAGCCCTCTTCTGCAACGTTACACAGGATGCGGTAATAGAAGCACTCGATGCCGATACCATATATGGCGTGCCATTAGAAATGATGCGCGAAAGGCTCGATGTTATTTGTCTCGAAAAGCTGCAAATGCCTATGGGCAAAGAGCCGGACATGGTGAAGTGGAAAGAATTCCTGAACAAGCTGCGCTACCCCAAAAGCAAAGTCACCATTGGCCTCATAGGCAAGTATGTGGAGCTACAGGATGCCTACAAATCCATACTGGAAGCCCTGATACATGCAGGCGCTATGAACGAGTGCAAGGTAGAAGTACGCAACATACACTCCGAATACCTCACCAAGGATGATGCAAAAGAAAAGCTGCACAATGTGGATGCTATACTTGTGGCACCCGGCTTTGGCAGCCGCGGCATAGAAGGCAAGATAGATGCCATACGCTATGCACGCGTTAATAAAATGCCGTTCTTCGGTATATGCCTGGGTATGCAAATGGCTTGCGTGGAGTTTGCCCGCAACGTCCTCAATATGCCCAAAGCACACTCAACAGAAATGGACCCCGATACCGACCAGGGCGTTATCTGCATGATGGAAGAGCAAAAGACCATCACCCAAAAGGGCGGCACCATGCGCCTCGGCAGTTACGATTGCGCTATCACCGAAGGCTCTATTGCGGCAGCAGTTTATGGCAGCACCAACATCACAGAGCGCCACCGACACCGCTACGAATTCAACAACACCTACCTGGAAGCATTTGAAAATGCAGGCTTCAAGCCCGTTGGCAAAAACCCGGATACAGACCTTGTGGAGATCGTAGAGTTGAAAGATCACCCCTTCTACGTGGGCGTGCAGTTTCACCCCGAGTACAAGAGCACAGTAGAAAGCCCGCACCCACTGTTCGTAGCCTTCATCAAAGCCGCCAAAGACGCACAGGAGCAAAGGAACGCCACAGCAAAAAGGACCTTCGAAAAAAGCAACGCATAAGATTCACTTTATCAATAACCATTCAAAAACCCCGGCCACAATCCGGGGTTTGTTTTTTGCAATAATGGATAATGACAATGTACTGAATAATGCTATTCGGAATAAAGACTACACCATTTGCCCTGGCCTTTAGGCCGGGGTTGAAGAATAATAAAGATGGCTTTAGCCGAAAGGCTCGTGTGGATAATTTTCCTTCGCCGGTGTTGGTGTTCCTCATCAATGCACTCGCGCACTATACACAACACAATATAAATCGAAGAAAAACCTAACTCTGCGAAGCCAGCAGCAGATCCAGGTCCGTATATTTCAAATTGAAGCGCTTGGCTATTGGCGCGTTCGTCACGCAGCCCTTATACATATACACACCGCGCCTGATGCCCGCCTTAGCCAGCACTATCTCGTCTATGCCGCCCAGGTCGGCACATTGCTGCATAATGGGCATCAGCACATTACTGATGGCTCGCGATGCTGTGCGCGATACCGCCGAAGCAATATTAGGTACGCAATAATGGATCACATCATACTTTTTGAACGTAGGCTTTTCATGCGAGGTCAGCCTCGATGTTTCAAAGCAGCCGCCCCTGTCCATGCTCACATCTATGATCACCGATCCGGCTTTCATATAGCTCACCATGGCATCGCTCACCACTACGGGCGTTATCCCGTTCACCGGCTTCAGTGCGCCCACGGCCACATCGGCACGCTTCAGCTCTTCGCCCAGCGTTAGCGGGTCCAGCACAGATGTAAAACAACGCCTGCCTATATTGTTCTGCAACCGCATAAGGCGGTACAGCGAATTGTCGAATATCTTTACCGATGCACCCAGCCCGAAGGCTGTACGCGCGGCAAACTCGCCCACCACACCAGCGCCTATGATCAGTACATTGGCAGGTGGCACGCCAGATATACCGCCCAGCAGCACACCCTTTCCGTTGTCTGTATTAGCCAGGTAGCGCGCGGCGGTCAGTATCGCGAAGTTGCCCGCTATCTCGCTCATAGAGCGCACTATGGGGTAGGTACCGGCATCATCCTTTATAGATTCAAATGCTATGGCAATGATCTTTTTAGCGATCAGTATATCCAGCACTTCCCGCTTCAGCAGCGGCATGTGTATAGGTGATATGATGGCCTGGTTGGTTTGCAGCAGCGCTGCTTCCTCATCAGATATGGGCGCCGATTTGATGATGGTGGTGGCCTTGAAAAGCTCCGCCTTATCATAAACGATCCGGGCACCGGCATCGCTGTAGTCGTTATCAAAATAAAACGAGCCATCGCCCGCGCTGTGCTCCACCGCTACATCGTGGCCTTCATTCACCAGCACAGATACCGCATCGGGTGTCAGCGCCACACGGTTTTCCTGGAAGGAGTTTTCCTTCGGGATGCCTATGAACAACTGTTTTTTCTTCGGGGCTATCTGTAATGTCTCTTCTAACGGGACGTAGGAAAACGAAGGAGATATGTATGGTTTCTTACTCATGGAGCCGCTCATGCACTTATATATTAAGGACAATATACACTTTATATCCGTAGCAAAAAAGTATTTTAACAATTGCCGCCCAAATTAAATATTGACCCGCCATAAAGCCTTTCTAAAGAAGGTTTTGTAGATTTGAGGCGCACCAAGAGTGGCCATTATCCATTATGCTCAGACAGTCCACGCAGCAGCGGCTTTTACAGAAGCTATCGCCACAGCAGATTCAGCTCATGAAACTGTTGCAGATACCTACTGCCAATCTTGAAGAGCGCATCAAAGAAGAACTCGAAGAAAACCCCGCACTGGAATCTGAACTGGACGGTGGCAGCCTGGAGAATAACAACGACGACACTTACGACCTCGATGATAAATCATCAGACCTGGAAGACGGTGAACCCGGCGAAGAAGTTGACCTTACCGATGATGCCTCTGAAAAAGTAGACCTGGACGACTTCCTCCGTCGCGAGGACGATGATGGGGGTGGCGACTATGGCGATGATTATTATGGGGGTGGCGACAATGAGCGCATGGTAACACCCGCCCGTGTAGAAACAAATTTTCACGATCACATACTGGATCAGCTGGGTATGCTGGAACTGGACGAGCGCCGCCACAAAATAGCCGAGCAGATCATAGGTAGCATGGACGAGGACGGCTACCTGCGCAGGGAAGTAACCTCTATTGTAGACGATCTTGCCTTTGGCCAGAACGTATCTACCACACCAGAGGAAATTGCCGCGCTCATAAAAGAGATACAAAAGTTCGACCCTCCCGGCATCTGCGCATGGACACTACAGGAGTGCCTGCTGCTACAGATAAAGAGAATGCCCAACTCCAAGCCTGCCCGCGATGCCGCTGCGGTAATTGATAAATACTACGAAGAGTTTATCAAGAAGCATTACGACAAGATACAGCGCCACCTCAACCTGAATGACGAAGACTTTAAAAACGTCATCGGCATCATCATCAAGCTGAACCCCAAGCCCGGCGCACCATTTGCCGTGGTAAACAAAGCAGAGAGCTATGTGATCCCCGATTTCTTTGTGTTCAATAACAACGGCATACTCGAGTTGTCGCTTAACTCCAAGAACGCACCCGAATTGCGTGTATCAGAGGGATATAAGGAAATGATCACCGCCTACGACCGCAGCGAGAAAAAGAACAAGCAGCAGAAGGAAGCGGTGCTCTTCATCAAACAAAAGCTCGACTCTGCACGCTGGTTCATAGATGCCATCAAGCAACGCCAGCACACCCTCCTGCACACCATGCAGGCCATTATGGCCTTCCAGAATGAGTTCTTTACTACCGGCGATGAATCTACGTTGAAGCCCATGATACTCAAAGATATTGCGGCCCTCACTTCGCTCGATGTATCTACCGTATCGCGCGTGGCCAACAGCAAGTATGTGCAAACCGAATACGGGACCTACAAGTTGAAATACTTCTTCTCAGAAGCCCTGCAAACAGAAAGCGGCGAAGAAGTATCTACCCGCGAGGTAAAGAATATACTCAATGAGTTCATAACAGCCGAGAACAAGCGCAAGCCCCTCTCCGACGACCAGCTCACCGATATGCTCACCGAAAAAGGCTACAACATAGCCCGCCGCACCGTAGCCAAATACCGCGAACAACTGAATATCCCTGTGGCGCGGTTGAGAAAGGAGTTGTAACGTTTACTTGAAATTATAGGCAATACCCATCTGGTTATTCCTTGGTGCCACCATACTCACCTTGCCACCCTCGTGGTGCCGGTTCACAGCATCTACAATGATCATCGTTAGCCCTGCGGTAAAGAGGCCGCCACCAATGATCTCAACCGCATGGCCGTTATCTATTTGCGATTGGTTCACGAAAGTAAAGGGGCCGTCTGTTTTCGTTCCGTTCTTTACCTCTATAATGCCGCCAATAACTATCACAGCGCCGCCAAGCATGGTCCAGGTACCTACTGTACCTAATGTTGTTTGCATATGCGACTTGCCTGCTGTGGTGATATTACCTGCAAGCGTATAAAAGGGATGTGCGTTAACAGGTGGGGTTGCCGCAGCAATGTCTTGAGCAAAACAATGAATGGAAAACATAGTAATGGAAAACAAGAAAAGTATTTGCTTCATGCGAAATGTAGATTTGGGCAGCAATATAATAAAAATATAAGTGTTACTTTTCATCCACCAGCGCCGTCAAAAAGTTCAGTACGGTCTTCATACTTTTCATCTTATCCACCACCAGCAGGAAGTTCTTACCTACTTGTTTCAGGCGGGCATTCTTGGTTTGCTGTTGTATGTAGGCCAGTATGTGGTTAAAGGTGTCTGACTCAAAGTAGGGCGACTCGGGGTTGCTTACAAAGTACAGGCGCATCTGCTCGTTCTTCAGTATCAGCTTTTCAAAGCCCAGCTCGCAGGCCACACGCCGGCAGCGCAGCGCGGTGAACAGCTCCTGCACCTGCGGCGGTATAGGCCCGAAACGGTCATTAAGGTCTGATGCGAATTTGGTGATCTCCTCTTCTGTTTCCAGGTCATCCAGCTGCGTGTACAATGAAAGGCGCTCGGTAATGTTCTCCACGTAGGTATCCGGTATCAGTATCTCCAGGTCGGTATCTATGGTGCAGTCGCTTACAAAATCCTTCTTGAGGTCCAGCTCTTCTTTAAATACATCTTTAAAGTCTGTGGTCTTCAGTTCGCGCATGGCCTCGGCCAGTATCTTCTGGTACATCTCGAAGCCTATATCGGCTATAAAGCCGCTTTGCTCGCCGCCCAGCAGGTTGCCTGCCCCGCGTATGTCCAGGTCGCGCATAGCTATCTGGAAGCCGCTGCCCAGCTCGTTAAATTGTTCCAGCGTTTGCAATCGCTTGCGGCTATCTCCCGGTAGCAGGCTCATAGGCGGAGCTACGAGGTAGCAGAATGCCTTCTTATTGCTACGCCCTACCCTGCCCCTCAACTGGTGCAGGTCGCTCAATCCGAATTGATGTGCATTATTAATGATGATGGTATTCGCATTGGCTATGTCCACACCGCTCTCTACAATGTTGGTACAGCATAGCACATCATACTCTTTCTCTATAAATTTGAACAGCGCCTGCTCCAGCTGGTGGCCTTCCATCTGGCCATGGGCCATGCCTATGCTCAGGTCGGGGCACAGGTTGCGCAGCAGTGTAGCCATCTCCGGCAGGCTCTGCACACGGTTATGCACAAAGAAC
>CAIVKT010000589.1 GCA_903906615.1 uncultured Bacteroidota bacterium
AAACAGGAACACAGCCGCATCTGCTACCACCTTCAAGAGCCCTTTCGATGGCCTGCCCGAGCCACTCATCACCATATGGGAGCCATCAGCATTTGCTATGCTATTGGCACACAAATCCGATGGCTTCTCCTGCCCCCGAAAAGCATTAATACGAAATGAGCACAATATCACCATCATCACCCCACCAGATTCCTCAAAGCTCATGAATGCCAACACCCCCGAAGATGCCGGGGAAGCAAGAAAAATTTTAGATAAAATAAAAAAATAAAAAATGCTTTGTCATCCCGAGGCACGAGGGATCTACACACGCATGGCACACAACTCATTCGATCTCATCTTCTCTTTTGGAGGGGACAGCGGGGTAGCCTATGGGTGCGCTGCCACCCACACCTCGCCATCCTCAAACACCTCTTTCTTCCAGATAGGCACAGTCTGTTTCAGCGTATCGATCGCATACCTGCACGCCTCAAATGCCGCATCCCTGTGCGCCGCAGATACTGCGATCACCACAGCTACATCCCCGGCATATAACACACCTGTACGGTGATGGATAACAATTTTATGTACCGGCCATTTTGCCTTCACATCTGCCACTATCCTCTGCAATTCGCTCAGCGCCATGCTTTCATATGCTTCAAATTCCAACCGCAGCACCTTCTTTCCCTTCGTAGCATCCCGCACAGTGCCTATGAACACATCAATGCCCCCGCTCTGCGGCGCCAGCACAGCATCTATACATTGCTGCACAACTATTGGTTCGTATGTTATTGCCAGTTCACTCATGGATAAACACTCTATCTACTATCTACTATCTACTATCTACTATCTTACCTTTTAATTTTTACTTTTTACTTTCTTATTTTTTTCACCCTCCGCTTACAGGTGGTATCAACGCCACTTCATCCCCAGGTTCTATTACTGTATCGGGCATAGCATATACGCCATTCACTGCTATCATAAAAGAGGTCAATTGCTTCAGTTTTGGGTATTGTTCTTCCAGGTCATTTTTTAGCTGTTGCACACGCAAGCCATCAATCAGCTTAGCAGTAGTGAGTGGGCTGCCAACTATTTCCCTTGCAATGCCAAAAGCCAGTATATTGATCTTCATTTGCCACAGTCTTTACCTGCCCTAAAAGTAAACTTTATTCTATTCACAGCTGTGGATAACCCGGCATTTTGCCGCCTGACCAATTTTTGTATTTTAGCATCCAACACAAACACACTCAATATGACACACAACTACAAAATGAAAAGATCATTCAAGATCGGCGCATTATGTGCGTTGGCGCTTTTTACCGGCGTTAGCGTAAACGCGCAAACAATGGCCGAAGGTAATGCCCGGGCCTCTGATACCGTGCCGGATACCGTGGCCGAATTCGTGCCACATGGTAAATTATGGGGCTGCACCTTTGGCGATTTTGCGTACAAAGGCAATGCCGATGTGGCCAACCGTGGTCTTAACCAATATTCCGGTATGCCTGCCGGCACCTCCCTGTTCCAGTTCCGCCGCATCTACCTTGGCTATGACTATGAGATCAGCAAGCACTTCTCGGCACAATTTCTGCTCTCCGCAGAGAATGACTACGCCTTAGGTACTCTTGGCTCACCAAACAGTGGTGACCTCTTACAAAACAACAAGCTCTCCCCCTTTGTAAAGTTCGCCAACCTGCGCTGGAAGAATCTCTGGCGTGGCACCGACCTCGTTATAGGCCAGCAAAATACGCCCGCCTATGGCATCAATGGCCGCAACGACCAGACACCGGAAGAAGTATGGGGTTACCGTTCTGTTGAGCGCACGATCTCTGATATTTATGGCACACCGTGCTACGATATGGGCGTGTCGCTGCAAGGCTGGTTCGATAAGAAGGGTAATTATGGCTACGACCTGATGGCAGGCAACGGACAGGGCGCAAAGCCCGAGAATGATAACTACAAATGGTTCTATGGCGATGTATATGCTAAGTTCCTCAACAAAAGGCTGATCATTGACCTCTACCAGGATTATGAGTGCCTCAACTGGGGCGTGTATGTGCCCGGCCACAATGGCCCGCTGTACCACGACCGTAATATGACCAAGCTCTTTGTGGCCTACACCACAAACAAATTCACCGTGGGCTTTGAAGGCTTCCAGAATACGCTGATGGGCGATGTGAAGGTCAAAGGCAATGACGGCAACACCTACTACCGCACTACGCAGGCAATGGCAGCTACCGTATTCGTACGTGGCCGCATCCTTTCTGATAAAGTAGGTAATGCCCTTCTCGGCTTCTTTGCCCGGTACGACAACTTCGACCCCAGTGGCAACCTCAGCAACATAGTGAACCAACCCAACACGGCCAGCTACACTGCTTTAACACCCGCTTACGACCCTACTACAAAACAACAGTTCGTATTGCTGGGCTTCGATTATACACCGGTAAAGAATGTACACTTCATGCCCAACCTGTGGCTGAATACCTACAACTCTGCACTGAGCCAGAATGCTACCAATGATGCCTATAGCAACCTCGTAAGTGGCAACAAAGGCACAGATGCTGTTTGGCGTTTGACCTTCTACTATGTTTACGGAAAATAAA
>CAIVKT010000590.1 GCA_903906615.1 uncultured Bacteroidota bacterium
CCTGTGCATGGGCATCATCCCATGCACAGGTTAATCTTGTTTTAAACCCGAGCTTTGAGCAATATACTCAATGCCCTGAAGCGTATCAGCAAATCAGACTGACGAAGTATTGGGATGCAATTGATACAACCTATCATGATGCAGATAGTGTATTTTATTACCCTGTCTGCGTACCAGCATACTGTAATACATGTTCTGACATTTCATTGGGTGGATATGCAACTGTACCGTTAAATCAAGGTTTCTACCAATATCCACGGACTGGAAATGGATTAGCCTTTGACTTAATGTTCGATGATACCGCAACAACGGCAGATAAGCACGATTTGAGAAGGTACTTACAAGGCAGGCTTTCCACTCAATTGATGGCAGACACTCCTTATTGTGTGTCATTTTATGTGAACATGGCAGAGGTTTCAAGTAATGCTATTGATCATATTGGAGCCTATTTAGATGATGGCTCTATAGATGCAACGGTCGATAGCTTTGATTGCGCGTTTCCGCTTACTACAATCCCTCCGCAAATACATTCACTTACTATCATTAATGATACTGAAAAGTGGGTAAAAATTCAGGGACGCTTTTATGCTAACGGTACAGAAAAATTTATTACAATCGGGAATTTTGCAACCTATGCGAATACTCATAAATTATTCACAGGTATTGGTGCAGGAATTACGTTTTACCTAATAGACGATGTAAGTGTGGTTAAAGGCAATTCAGTTGCCAATGCAGGGCCTGATGCGTTTGTATCTCCCGGCAGCGACAGCGCATGGATAGGAACCCACGAGGAAGGGCTGCCCTGTACATGGTATATAGCTGGTAGCTATACGCCTATCAGCTACTATGGTGGCTTCATGGTGCATCCTGATACTACTACAAGGTATGTGATGGAACTTGATCTGTGCGATAATGTCACCTTCGATACGGTGACTGTTTTTGCGGCACCTGCGGGTACTCCTATTTTAAACGCAGATAGGTTTCAGATTTATCCTAATCCTGCAAAAGCAAATTTTGCAATTGAATATGCTAAGGGTACTGCCTTGAAAATATTTGATGTATTAGGTAAAGAGGTGTTGACCATAGATATAAATTCAAACGAGCAACAAGTGGATATTAATAACCTGCCTAATGGGGTTTATAATGTAGAAATCATTGACCTACAAACAAAAGAAAGGACTGCACGAAAGTTGGTGAAAGCCCAATAGTTCGACAGGCTCAGTACTTGCAAGTTCGTGGTTCGGCAGGCTCACCATCTGTTCAATAGCAGCAAGAAGTTGAACGGTGCTACCGCCACTACAGTTCAATAGCGGCAAGCGGCTTGGACCCACCATCGTTTTCAACTAAGGCGGGCAAAGCCATTTGGCCAATTATAACCAAGGTAATAAACCACTTATATTGCACATTTTGTTTATTAACAAAATATTTTTCCTCCAATACCCAAGATTTGTCCACCGATTTACGTCTATATAAGTGAGTGGTTAGTTTCAATGACGGGAAGGCGCCTTCTTTTTATAACCAACTAAACAGTCATACAGGGGTAAAAAGGTGTGATGATGCACTAATAAAATAGAGATATGGAAAACTTATAGTAATTTACTGAATCAAAGCATCCGGCATTTGCCTGGGATGTAGCCATTGAAATTGTTAGCATTTATGCCCGCATATTCTGAAGAAGAAATAATAGCAGGGTGCCGGAAAAAAAACCGGACTATACAGGAGCATCTGTATAAGACGTACTATAGTATGTTTTTGAAGGTATGCGCCCGTTATGCTAAATCTATGCAGGATGCTGAACAATTGGTCAACGATGGTTTCCTCAAAATATTTACACAGGTAGAGCATTTTAAGAATGCGGGCTCCTTCCCCGGATGGATGCAGCGCATAATGGTGAACACCTGCCTCGACTACCTGAGGGGAACAGCCCTGAAAGAAGAAATGGCCATGCATGTGAATGCTATACCGATAGAAGAGACCAATATACCCATAGATAATGAAGGCATAGAGCATATAGAATTTAAAGAACTGGTGGGCATCATACAATCATTACCCGCTATGACGCGCACAGTCTTTAACCTCTTTGTGTTTGACGGATATAACCATAAGGAAATAGGAGAACAGCTGACGATAAGTGAAGGGACTTCTCACTGGCATGTGCACCAGGCGAGAAATATATTGCAGAAGAAAATTAAAAAAAGTGAACTTCAAAAAGTGAGTTATGAAGCCAAAAGAATTTGACGAACTGATCAGGCGGAAGTTTGAGCAGAACGACTTCGGGTACAACCCCCGTAACTGGGATAGTCTCGTTGAGCAAATGGACGGGCGTTCCAAAAAACGCAGCATGATGATGTGGTGGCTGATGCCGCTGGCCGGTGTAGCCGCCTCTGTGGCGCTGGCCGTAGGCGTATCGCCTATTATGCAGTGGCGCGATATGCGCTCTGCACACGCAACACCACATGCTAAGCATGCCACTCACCACAGCATAGCCGCCACCAGCCCCGCACAGGCAGGTAACAGCGCCGGCCTGAATACTGTTGCCGATCATACTGATTATACTACAGCAGCAGGGGATAATAACACTACCACTAAAAAACAACATACTACAATAACACCGGCTGCTCCCGAGAGGTTTGCCATAAACCTGGATGCCGCTATAGGCAATAACAGCACTGCACACACTAAAAAATCCAACTTCAACCTTGGGGATGCTGTGCAGCCCGTAAAGAAGGAGAATGAAAATAAAAATGCCCTGGCTGATAAAGAAGGCATACATACCTTTAAGCCTGAGGCTGAAGTAAAGAAACCAAGCACATTCTCGGTGATCATCTCCGGTGGCATCAATCATGGCAGCCAGAGCAGCGGCTATGCCGCAGGCGCTACTGTGCGCAAGATGATCAATGATAAAGTATACATAGAAAGTGATGTGGCATTTGCTACCAGCACCCAAACCACTGCGCAGTATGGCTACTCTATGCTGGTTGCAGGCCCTTCTGTGGCAGCAAGGCCCACTGCCGCGGCCCGTACCACCAGCACTACGGGTACCACCGACGGCAAAGCTGCGCCAATACCGCAGCCTGTGCGCGAAAATTTTGAAACAACCCCCGAAACTTATAACCTTAACTATGTGCAGGTAACGCCATCTATAGGTTGCAAAGTGATGAAGAAAATGTCGGTAGGTGTAGGCCCCGATTTTCAGCAGATGCTTACCGACAACAGGCCCACCATCAATTCTAATGTGACCGACAACGTGAAAGTGGCCCCTATGTTTGATATTGGGTTTGTAGGCAAAACAGAGTATAACGTGACCAAAACTGTGAAGGCTGCCGTCTCTTACCGCAAGGGTGTGAACAATATCCTCACCCCTACCGATAAATACCTGGACCGCGATTACCTGCAGTTCCAGGTGCGCTGCGCTATCTTCAATAAGTAGTTTGTAAAATAGCTTGTTATATACAGGGGCCCCGCTGTTAGCGGGGCCTTTGTTATCTTTGCTATGAGGTGAGGTACAACTACGATACTATTGCGTTTGTCTACGACCGGGTGGCCCGGCTGGTGTTTGGGCATACGCTTATCCATGCGCAGCAGTACCTTGTGGAAGCCATACCCCCCGGCGCGCGGGTGCTTATTGCAGGCGGCGGCACCGGCTGGATACTGGAGACAATAGCAGCGCACCACCCGGCAGGCCTGCACATCACCTACATAGATTCGTCTGAAAAAATGATAGCCCTTGCCCGCAGGCGCAATGCAGGTGGCAATGAAGTGGTTTTTATTGCCACTGATATACAGCAGGTGCCGCTGGCAGATGGCTATGATGTGGTATTTACGGCCTTCTTCTTCGATAACTTCGATCAGGAGGTTGCAGATGCGATATTTAACCAACTGCACACAGCGCTGGCTCCCGGCGGGCATTGGCTCTATGCGGACTTTCAGAACACTACTGCACCTGCACATAAGGTGGTGCTACGTATCATGTATATGTTCTTCAGGCTGCTATGCCGGATACAGGCGAGGGAACTGCCGGATATACAGGGCAGCTTCAAAAAGTACGGCTATACCTGCACCGGCTTGCGTACTTTCCGTAAAAACTGGATCGCCGCAGAAATTTACCATAAGCAATGAACAATATAACGGGCTACTTTTGCATTATACATCGGGATAACCTTCAAAGAGCACAGGCATGTTTTTTAAAAAGCGGATAATGAGCATATGGGCAGTACCTTTCTTTAAACATTGTGCTGCTAAGATAATTTTCCCCTTTAGGGTCGGGGTTTC
>CAIVKT010000591.1 GCA_903906615.1 uncultured Bacteroidota bacterium
CCGAACCACATGATCAGTATCAGTACGCCCAGCAGGCCGGTTGCCAGCATCAGCAAGGAACTCATAATACGTCCCAGCAGTGCAAACTGTTTAAAGGACAGGCCGATAACAGTAAGTATAAGTATGCTTATGGTAAGCACCAATGCCCAGTTAATACCGGCCGGTTGTTTCTCGCTGCCCGGCAATATTTGCACAGGTGGTGCAGCTACTTTGTTGCCGTTAACGGTTGCGCCTGCCAGGCCATCCCGTAGATAATCGGGCAGGAACATAATATCCATGTTGGTCATTACCTTATCTATGCGGCTGCCCAGCAGTATGTTCACGCCCAGTCTGGTCCAGTGGTCGCGATAAAAATATTGGTTGATGATGTCCCTGAACGTAATGTGCTTGGTGCTATCTACAGTTTGCCCGTATTTAAAAGCTTTACCCAGCACATCTTCTCTCGGGAAGGCATCCCTGATGCGGGTAGCGCAGTTGTCGAAAAAGAAATCGTATTTATAGTACTTATGCTCCGGCTCTGCATTCCAGTTGAGGAAGTCATATAGATGCTCCTTTTGCGGGCCATTGAGCAGCAGCACTTGTTCCTGCATACTTCTTTTGGCCTGCACATACTCAGGTACAAAGTCCCTGTAGTTCTCGGCCTCCACACAATACAGCAGCTTGCCCCGCATGAATTGCAACTCAAAATTTGGCCCGAAGCTGAACATGCCGTAGTTGAACACAATGTCCAGGTGTTGCGCGCTGTCTACCACACGCACTGCCGTATGCCCGAATACCTCCCATACTTCCTCATCGCCGGGGCCACAGGTAAGCAGGCTGATGCGCAGATGGCTGGTGTCGGGTTGCGCGCGGGCCGCAAAAAAGCAGGGCAGCAACAGTAGTAAAAACAGGAACTTCCTAAACATGGTACAAAATAACGAAAGGCTGCCTGATTATAGGCAGCCTTTACAAAATATTAATCCGCTAATTATATTCCCTGTATTATTACCAAACAAGGAGAAGCCCCTTTAGGGGTTTGGGGTTTTTACGCTTCCTTGCTACCTGAGAACATAGCGCCCAGGTATTCCCTGTTGAGGCGGGCAATATTCTCGAGTGAGATACCCTTAGGACATTCAGCCTCGCAGGCGCCAATGTTGGTACAGCTGCCAAAGTCTTCAGTATCCATCTGGTGGATCATATTCACCGCACGGCTCTTGCGCTCCGGCTCGCCCTGTGGCAACAATGCCAGGTGCGATACCTTGGCCGATACGAACAGCATAGCCGATGTATTGGGGCAGGCAGCCACACACGCGCCGCAACCGATACAAGTAGCCGCCGCGAACGATTCATCGGCCTTTTGCTTATCAATAGGCAGGCAATTGGCATCCTGCGCATTGCCGGTGTTCACAGATATATAGCCACCTGCTGCAACTATGCGATCAAATGCAGAACGGTCGACCACCAGGTCTTTGATAACGGGGAACGAATTGGCACGCCATGGTTCTACCACTATGGTATCGCCATCCTTGTACTCGCGCATATGCAGTTGGCAAGTAGTGGTCTGGTGCCACGGGCCATGCGCGCGGCCATTGATGTACATACTGCACATACCGCAAATGCCCTCGCGGCAGTCGTGATCGAACGCGATAGGCTCCTTATTCTCAGCCACCAGCTGTTCATTGAGCACATCAAACATCTCCAGGAAAGACATCTCCGAAGAGATACCCGAAACTTTGTACGTTTCAAATGCGCCCTTTGCCTTGTTGTTCTTTTGTTTCCACACCTTAAGGGTGAGGTTCATGTTATAATGTTCCATGTCGTATAATTTGACAATTCGACAAATTGACAATTCGACAATTACTTTGCAGTATTCGTCATTTTGCTGGT
This sequence comes from uncultured Bacteroidota bacterium, assembly GCA_903906615.1. Lineage (GTDB taxonomy): Bacteria > Bacteroidota > Bacteroidia > Chitinophagales > Chitinophagaceae > Nemorincola. The sequence goes on from CAIVKT010000591.1 coordinate 1,867, forward strand.
CGAAATAATTTTAGTTATTATTTTTTCGATTTCAAATACCAGTAGTTCTAAATGGTTACATTCAGGGTAGCTGCTGGAGTTTTTACAAAGAACTAACCAATATTTTGTTTCCTCTACTTCTTTCGCCGCGATCTTAAACTTGTGTATAAAATCATTTTTACTTTCCGCATTCTGCGCTTCATGGACATTTGCTCCAATAGATGTTCCACTTTTTAACAACTGATTCGCAATAACATACTTTCTTTTTTCTTCCAGCAATTCGACATACTTAATGATCTCTAAAGAAAAATGAATTGATTTATTTAAAATGATATTTTCCATTCTTTTCTAAAATATGAGCCATTATCAAATTGTCGAATTACCAAATTGTCGAATTATTTATAACTCCTCGCACTCGGATGTACGACTTCGTAATCCAGCGGTTCCTTATGCAATTCAAACTGGCTGTCTGCTTTGTATTCCCAGGCAGATACGAACATGAAGTTCACATCGTCCCTTTGTGCTTCGCCTTCCGCAGTCTGCGATTCTTCGCGGAAGTGGCCACCGCAGCTTTCGTTGCGGTTCAGCGCGTCTATGCACATCAGCTCGCCCAGCTCCAGGAAGTCGGCTACGCGGCCTGCTTTGTCCAGCTCAGGGTTATATTCTTTTACTTCGCCTGTTACCCGCACATTACTCCAGAATTCTTTGCGCAAAGCCTTTATTTCTTCTATCGCTTCTGTCAGCCCTTTTGCATTACGAGCCATGCCGCATTTCTCCCACATGATCTTGCCCAGGCGCTTATGGAAGCTTTCTACGCTTTCTGTGCCCTTAATATTCATCAGGGTATTGATGCGGTCGCTCACTACTTTCTCAGCAGCTGCAAATGCAGGATGATCGGTAGGTATGGCCTTGGTGCTAATATCGCCGGCAAGGTTATTGCCGAGTGTATAAGGTATGACGAAGTAGCCATCGGCCAGGCCCTGCATCAGTGCCGATGCGCCCAGTCGGTTAGCGCCATGGTCGCTGAAGTTAGCTTCTCCTAATGCATACAGATTTGGTACAGTGGTCATCAGTTCATAATCTACCCAAAGGCCGCCCATTGTATAGTGCACGGCAGGGTATATGCGCATGGGTACTTCATAGGGGTCCTCGCCGGTTATCTTGGCGTACATATCAAACAGGTTGCCGTATTTTTCTTTTACTACATCCCTGCCCAGCGCCATTATGGTATTCTTGTCTGTAGTATGCAGGCCCTGCTTGTGTGCCTCTACTTTACCATAGCGCTCTATC
>CAIVKT010000592.1 GCA_903906615.1 uncultured Bacteroidota bacterium
CAGTCGGGGTCTATGTTGAAGCTGCGCCACTGTATCATGCTGAGGTTGGTGGTGCGTATGAGCTCGCACAGGGCATCAAACTCGGCTATGCTGTCCGTCATGCCGGGGAATACGAAGTAATTGATGGATGACCAGCCGCCGTGCCTGTTCACCACGCGCAGGCTCTCTACTATATCTTCAAAGCGGTAGTTATTGGGGCGGTAGTATTTGGTGTATATATCGGGGCGTGCGCTGTTCAGGCTCACGCGTATGCTGTCCAGTCCGGCCTGCATTAGCTTTTCCACCGCATCAGGCTTGCTGCCGTTGGTGTTGATGTTGATGCTGCCTTTCTTAGTGTGCTTGCGTATCTCTATGATGGATTCGCGGATGGTCTCCCACATGAGCAGCGGCTCGCCCTCGCATCCCTGCCCGAAGCTGACGATAGGGAAGGGCGCGGTCTCCAGGTGCGGCACGGTAAACTCCACGATCTCGGCAGCGCTGGGCTTGAACTGCAGCCTGTCTTGCGGCGATACTATGGTCTCGTCCTCCGGCTGAAAGGAGATGCAGCCCATGCAGTTGGCATTGCATGCCGGTGATGTGGGTATGGGGCACTCCCAGCGGCCCATGAAGTAGTTGCGCGCCGCAGGGCAGTTGTAGGTAAGGGCGCAGTTATCGGCCAGGTGCTTTACCAGGCGGTTGTGCGGGTAGGCGTGGGTAAGCACTTCTACGCCTTTGTTGATGGTATCCTCGTCGTAGCCGGCGCACTCCTGCCTGATGTCGCGCTCTATGCGCATGGCGGGTACAAAGAATTTTTCATCGTGCCAGCCTGCTGCGGTATAGCAGAATAGCGGCAGGGTGGGGGCATCGTCCAGTGTCTCGTAAGCGGCTATATAAAAGCCGGTATGCGCAGGCGGCAGGAAGGCCGCTACGGCCCAGCCCAGCTCGCACAGGCGCATGTCGCCCGTGGCCACATCTATACCTATGCCACGGCGGCCGGGCAGCTCGTACAGGTTGCCGCCATCGGGCAGCTCTATCCAGTCTTCCTCGGGTATAGGCATGGCATCCCAGCCACTGCGCCCTACAGCGTACAGGGTGGTGTCTTCGAATATATTGCCGTTGCCGTCGGAGTAAAGGATGAATGGTTGCATGGAAGGTAATGTGATAAATGTGATGAATGTGGTGGAATGTGATGATATGGGTGTTAGTCGCTTGGTTGCCATTCTACAGGCTCTCGATGACAAAAAAGTTTATTATTTATAGGTTGATTTGTATTTGGTATTTGGCATCTGGTATTTGGTATTTGGTATTTGGTATTTGTTATTTGGTATTTGTTATTTGTTATTTGGTATTTGTTATTTGTTATTTGTTATTTGTTATTTGTTATTTGTTATTTGTTATTTGTTATTTGGTCCCGATAGCTATCGGGATGTTATCTGGAATTTTTACTTTTTAATTTATAAGTTTTAATTTTTAAAACCCTGCCCATTCTTCGGGGCGCTTGCTGATGTTTGCGGCTACCTGCGCGGCACAGTAGGCTTCGACCTGTTGGGCATCTATGTTGTGGTCTAGCATATCGAACTGGAAGAGCTGGTTGTTGTAGCAGTCTATGGTGAGGGTGTCGTAGCGCAGCACCACCTGGTCTATTTCCTGCCATTGTATAAAGCGCTTGCGCGAGGTGACTGGCAGGTTCACGCCCTTATCGCTGATATGTATGTATAGCGCGCTGCTGCCCTTTCGCTCCCAATACAATGCGAAGATGATCGCCGCACTCAGCACGCTAAAAATACCCATGGGGAACTTCCAGTGCAGCAGGTAGGAGTATATAGCCACGGTGGCGGCTACGAGCAGCTCGGCGATGCGCAGGGGCACATAGATC
>CAIVKT010000593.1 GCA_903906615.1 uncultured Bacteroidota bacterium
ACCATCGATAAACCGGAACAGGATACTATAGCTATTATCTTCTGCATTATGGCCGGTTACAGCCCACGTCCCGCACTTGATCTGTAAGGCTATTTTTTTATCATTTCTTGTCCTTATGTATTTCACCTGTTTTATGGAGTCGCGGCTTAGGTATATATACGTAGATGTATCCTCTCCCGGTTGGCATCTCTGATAGCAGCCAACGAAATTTGGCTGTTGGGCATATGTGTAGATGTGGAAAAGAATAAAGAAAGTAACGAAAAATATTTTCATCAGTTGCTAAACATTTTTTGATAGTAATGCAACATTTCCACACGTAACATCTCCCATTCCCGCCGGGGTTTTTACCTGATCAGCGTCACATTGCCGTGCTTGCTGAAGGTGCGGCCGGTGCTGGTCACGGCTTCTATGTCATACACGTATACATCAAATGGCTGTGCGGTGCCGTTGTAGGTGCCGTCCCATCCGTCGTTGATGTCTGATGATTCGTATACCTTAGTACCCCAGCGGTTGAAGATGCGCATATGGTTCAGCTTTGCTTCGCCCCTAAGCAGTATCATGAATTTTGCGTTAGGGCCATTGCCGGGCGTAAATGCATTAGGCACAGCCAGTAAAGACTCTTCGCTGCTGTTGATGATAATTGAGTCCGTTGCGCTGCAACCCCATTCTGTCCAGCCATGTACTATGTACTTGGTGCTAAGTTCAGGCGATGCAACCGGGTTGGAAACACTTGCGCTGCTGAGTCCTGCGGTAGGGAACCATGCAAATCTTGTGCAGTTGGTTTGCGGTGTTATCTGGTATGTTTCGCCGGGATATATGGTTACAGAATCCGGGTTGATGAGCAGTGTGGCGCCCGATGTTACCGATACATAAGTATGCACGGTATCAGTACAGCCATATTCGTCTGTTATCACTACGGTATAATGTTGGTTGGTGATGGCATTGATCGTTGGCGCTGCGCTGTTGGAATCGCTCACATACAGCCCCGGCGACCAGTGATAACCCACGCCACCCGATGCAATGATCTGTAAAGTATCATGCGGGCATATGTTCGTGTCTGTAGTGCTGATGGATCCAAAATCGCCATGGTGGCCGAAGATCAGTACTGAGTCGGAGCCTGTGCAACCATACGGTGTAGTAACGGTAAGTATCATCTTTGTAGAATCTCCGGGCGATGTATATACTACATTAGGTACAGTAGAATCATCAAGGTCTGTACCCGGCGACCAGTGGTAAGCATAATGTGCATACCATGCAGGCGCTACAGTGGATATCAGGTGCAGGGTATCGTGCTGGCATACAAATCTGTTCTCGCCGATAGATACTTCGGGTATTGGCTGCACATCTATAAAGAAGGAGTCAGATTTTACCGGGCAGCCTGCAATAGAGATATTCACCTGGTACATGGCAGATGTATCCGCTAATATCAGCGGGCTTGATGTGGTAGATGCCGATACGCCTGCGGTAGGTACCCATTGGAAAGTTGCTGCGGGGTTGGCCGTTACACGCGCCTGCACCTCTGCTCCTTTACAAATGGCTGTATCCGAATTGTATAACGTAAACGTATCGTAGATGATAGTTACGTTTATTGTGTCTGTGCTGCTGCACCCGGCCACAAATACATTCAGCCAGTAAGTTCCGGTAAGATTTACGGTGCGGGTAGGGGTTGTTGCGCGATTATCCCATGTGTATACCGGTGCGATATAAGAAACGGAAGACGACAATGTGATTGGCGTGCCGCTGCAATTGCCTGTATCGGGTCCAAGGTCCACGATCGGGTAAGGTGATACTAATACGTGAATCGAATCTGTTGTTGAACAGCCTGTGCCATAGCCGTTTTTCACCTGCAACCAGTAGGTGCCTGATGTGTATGCCTGGATAGAGGTTCCTGTACGCCCGTTGCTCCACATATAAGAAGAGCCTGCCGGTTGCACAGACGACAAAGTGATCGTATCGCCTATACAGAATGCGGTATCATTGCCCAGGTTTATTACTGGGAAAGGATAGAAGGTTACATTGGTGGTATCTATATGCACATGGCAGCTTACTGTATCTACAGCATATGACCAGTAGGTGCCTGTTACAGATACTGCGGCAGTGGATGTGGCGCTGCCTGTATTCCAGCTATACAGGTTATACCCTGCTGGTGCCGTTAGTGTAAATGGCGCAGCGCTCACACACATAGAGTCGTTTGCGGTTGTGCCATATGCAGTATCGGGGGGTACTATAGTTACATGGATGCTGTCAATGGTTACATTGTAGCACGAATCGTGGTAGCTTACCCAGTAAGTATGTGAACCGGCCGCGGTAGAAACACTTCTTGTAGAAGCTGTGGTTGCATTGTCCCACAGGTATCCAAAGAATCCTGCCGGTGCCGATAGATATACTGTTGTAGGGAATGTGCAATGCGTGATGTTGGTACGCACCTTTATCGTATCGGGTGTTGGTTGAATAACACGGATGCTGTCCAGTATTACACCACATGAACCTGTCGCTGCGCTGGTACTTGTATCAACGGATATTGTGTATAGGCCAGTGTCTGTGATCGAAATAGAAGATGTGGCGGCGCCAGTAGACCACGAATAAGAGGAGCCTGTATAAGACGCAGAAAGTATAATGTGGCCGTCTATCGGCACACACACGGTGGTATCCCGGGAGTTAGAGGAAACATTCCCTGTTCCTACTACCAGGTTAGGTAGCCCCAATGCCCCCGTGCCTGATGTGATCGGAACTGCAGCTGCGGTATAACCGCAGGCAACGCCGGCAAGATTGGGGAAATTAAAGACATCCAAACTTGTGCCTGTGCCAGCGATACTCAAACAATACATTTTTCCATCAGGGCCAAGTTTAAGATCGGTGTATTGATATCCTGTGCTGGATGCAACCAATGTCCTTGTGGCCCTTATTGCAGCAGCAGTAGGTAATGTTACATCATACTGATATATCTGCGTGCCGGTGGTTACCTGGTGTGCATAGAGCTTTGTGTTGTCGGCCGAGAACTCTGCCCCATACTGGCTGTCTAAAGAGTCAAGTACCCTGCAATTAGAAACAACACCGGTACCAGCATTAAAGTCATATAATTCCGTACCTACTGCGGTTCCCAGGTTGTAACACTGCTGAACGAGTTTGGTGCCATCAGGTGTAGCTTTGATCACACCAAGGCCATAGCTATTGAAACCTCTGAAGGTGCCTATACGAGAGTACACAGGCGTGGGGCTTACACCCGCCGCCGTAATGTGGTAGGCAACAAATATAGCTGAGTCTTTTCTGTGGGCCAATACCCATATGCTGCAATCTGGCGCTGATACAGCGCGCAGGCCTTCCCCGAGCAGGCTATCTATTGGACGTGTCAATGTAGAAGCGATAACATCTCCCAGCCCGCCGGCAAGGCTCATATCCACTTTGCAATAGGAAAGGTGGTTGTAGTTTGTAGTGCCGTAAACGTTCTCGAGCGAAAATATATAGTACTGCGTAGCGAAACCCGGAACTGGTACGATCAGGGCCCCTTGTGTCGCGCTTGATGTGCCATAAGAAACAATAGAGCTTCCGGTTGGCATTATTGCCCCTGTGCTGTTATAAACATTCTTTCCATCGGTATAGAATAGCATTGCGCCGGTAGTCCTATCGGCTACACTGGCGCATCCTTCGCTGGTACTAATGCTGGTCCCGAATCCCACCGGTGATCCGGAAGTAAAATTCATACCTGCCCCCGAACCAAAAGCCCATTGTTTATTGGTATTGGACGAATAATCAGTCTGGCAATAAACTGCTATAGACGATATAAAGACGCAAAAAAATAATAGAAGTGTTCTTTTCACGGTAGTTAGGATTAGCGGCTCAAATGATTGAGTTTTCACAAGTAAAAATACTTAAATAATCCCGCTATGCCAAAACAAATCCCTAAAATAATGGTAATAAAAAAAGAGCTACCCATAAGCAGCTCTTTTCATTAACTATCAGTTTATTTTGTTCTTTTAATTG
>CAIVKT010000594.1 GCA_903906615.1 uncultured Bacteroidota bacterium
ATGGCAAAGAAACGCCTATCATGCGGGCCGATTATGTGCTGCGTGCCATCAGGATACCCGCCGGTGCTCATAACATAGAGTTCCATTTCCACCCGGAGAGTTTCTACACAGGGCAGAAGATCGCGATGGTCAGCAGTATCCTCATCATATTGCTGGTGTTGGGTGCTTTTATCCCTGTGATGAAAAAAGAGAAACCTGCGGCATGATAGCATAATTTGGGATGGGTTGTGGCAGTTGTATTTAGCTTCTGCCTAAAGGAAAAATAACAAGCCTTTGAGCAAAGCCGGAAATAATGCCTTATTCAGTAATTCATTCCTGATCTTCATCACCAGGTTCTTCCCTTCGCTGGCCAACCTGCTGGTGATGATCTGGTATTCCAAACACCTGCTACCGGCGGTGTATGGCGCTTATCAGAATTTCTGGATACAGCTTTATGTCATTAGCTCGCTCGTGTGCCTGGGTATTCATGTGCTGGTGGTTACATATTCGCCTGCATATCTTACTAAACTGTTGCACAGCATCAATGCAGGGCAGTACATGCGCTATGCACTCTGGGCCGTTGCACTGGCAGGTGTGTTTGCTGCATTACAGTACCCCGCTGTGGATACACCATTCATCATCCCTTTTCTGTTCTTGCTGTGCTTTGCCCTTGCTGTGCTGTTAGAGGCTTTCCTTATTGTCTTCCGCAATTATAAGCCACTCATCATTATTAATGTGCTGTACGCTGCGGCTTTTCTCGCGATGCACTGGTATGCGCTGGGCAATGGTTTTTCGCTAAGTACATTATTTACCGGTTTGCTTGCTATTGTGGCACTCCGGCTGTGTGTCTATGCAGCTATGGCCGGATATAATGCAAAGCAATATAAGGACGAACGGGCAACCGAAGATCATGCCCCCGAAAAGATACGAACACTGTGGCTGCACCTGGGCTTGTACGATGTGCTGCAGGTACTCTTCAGCTATGTAGATAAGTTTGTGATCTCCTTGCTGCTGGCTGCATCCGTATCTGCTGTTTATTTCAATGGCTCGCAGAATATTCCTTTCCTTCCCCTGCTCATTGGCGCAGCCGGTAGTGCGGTACTCATACAGTTATCCGGCTCCGATAAGCAGCGGGAGCATATAGATACCTTGCTGTTGATGAACCAGGTAGGCCGTATGCTATCCTGCATTGTGTTCCCCGTGTTCCTGTTCCTGTTCCTGTTTCGGGTGCCATTTATGATCGCTGTTTTTTCAGATAAATATATACCGGCCATACCCATCTTTGCAGTGTCTATACTGGTGTTGCCGGTTCGCTCCTATCATTTTACCACTGTGCTGCAGCGTATGCACAAGGGTGCCATTATCAATATAGGCGCTATAGGCGACCTGGTAGTGGCCTGTGTGCTTATGTACCCGCTCTATAGATGGCTTGGCCTGCCGGGTGTGGCGCTTAGTTTTGTTATATCCACTTATTTGCAGGCTTCTTTTTACCTCCTGTACACCGCAAAGGCTATGCAGGTAAGCCCGTTAAAGCTTATCCCATATGCCAACTGGCTCATAAAGATGATCGTTTTTGCCGCTATCCTTATAGGCATTCGTTATACTGCAAACCTGTACTTTGTTGGTAGTATTCCGTTAATTTTGGGTGGAGTGGTTACTGTGGTGCTTGTCGCAGTGTCGCTTTTATTGGAATTCAGGCAATATAGACAACATGGCATCAGCTAATTATAAACAACGCTTAAAGGATATAGACAATACCGGTTTTGGCCCCAACAGCAGTATTGAAGGCGGCAGGCTGGTAAACACCGATGGCACCAGTAACCTGCGCAAGAGGGGCATACCTATATGGGAGCGCCTGAGTGTATACCATACACTGCTGCGTATGAAGCGCAGCAGGTTCTTGTTTTTTGTGCTGTTCCTCTATACCGGGGTCA
>CAIVKT010000595.1 GCA_903906615.1 uncultured Bacteroidota bacterium
CGAAAAATATCATCATATCTTATAACAATCCCGTGCTACAAATTAATTTTGAAGAAATTTGCCAGAAAATCATTTTTTGGCATAATTAATGCTGTTTTTAGGCATTAGCTCCGGCTCTTTAAATAGAATTAAAATAAATAATGCGTATAAAACTATTACTTAGTGGTTAAATATTATTACTTTTTTCATCTTCCCATCTCTATGCAGGGAATGTGCTGAAAGGTAAGGTAACAGACACCAAAGGGGTGACTTTGCCGGGGGCGATTGTGGAAATAACCGACCTGAAAACAGGCGCTGCCGCCGATACAGCTGGCTACTACCGCATCAACAACCTGCCCAATGGCTCCTACCTCGTGGAAATTCATGATATAGGCTATGCCACCCTAACTATATTGGTGAACATACAGGGCGATGTAACAAAAGACTTTGCGCTCAAAGAAAGTGTTATCGAAAAGAATGAGGTGGTGGTAACAGGGTCCAGCCTGGCTACAGAGGAGCGTAAAAGCATCACACCCATACAAAGTGTGAGCATCAAGCAGATGCACGAGAATATTTCATCGAATGTAATAGATGCCATCTCCAACCTGCCGGGCGTTACGGCCATCACCACAGGCCCGTCTGTTTCCAAGCCCGTGATACGCGGGCTGGGCTACAACCGCATCATCACCCTCAACGACGGAGTGCGGCAGGAAGGCCAGCAGTGGGGCGATGAGCACGGCATAGAAATAGACGACTACAACGTAACACGTATAGAAATACTGAAGGGCCCTGCATCGCTCGCTTATGGCTCTGATGCACTGGCAGGGGTCATCAACATCATTTCTAACCCCGAAATACCGGACAACAAAATAGTAGGCAATGTAACCGCCAACTACCAGACCAATGCCGGCATGGCCGCCCTGCACGCCGACCTGGGCGGCAATAAGAACGGCCTCAGTTGGAAGGTATACGGCACACAGAAAGACGCACACGACTATTCCAATAAATATGACGGCACTGTGTTCGATACCCGCTTCCATAATACCGATTTCGGGGCAAGCGTGGGCATTAATAAAACATGGGGGTCATCACGTATATCCTACACTTCATTCAATGAGAAGACAGGCATACCCGAAGGCACGCGCGACAGCGCCACCGGCCAGTTCCTTAAAGATGTGAATGTAAATGGCACCGATGTAACGCAGATCGTGCAGCCATCAGACAATAAGTCTTATGCCATGACCACACCCTACCAGCACATACAACACCAGAAGATAGTGCTGGACAATGACATATACCTCGGAAATGGCGGCCGCATTGGCATTACACTTGGCTACCAGCACAATACCCGCATGGAGTTCGACAATGTGCTGGCCTTTACTACACCCGGCCTCTCACTGTTGCTGCAAACAGCCACCTACGATATTAAATACTTCCTGCCCAAGAAGAAGGGCTGGCAGGTGAGCGCGGGCATGAACGGCATGAGCCAATGGAACACTAACGAAGGCACAGAGTACCTGGTACCTGATTACCGCCTGTTTGATGGCGGCCTGTATGCCATGGGCAATAAAGACTTTGGCAAATGGACCATAAGCGGTGGTATGCGCTACGACTTCAGGGTGCTGGGCGCGTATAAGAAGAACGAAGAGATACCCTTCACAGCAACAACAGTGGCGCTCCCCTACACATCCAGCGTGCCATACGAAGTATTCAAGCCCTTCACGGATATATTCACCAGCGTATCGGGCAGCTTTGGCGCGGGCTATAATGTGAACGACAATACCTTCCTCAAAATGAACCTGGCCAGCGGCTACCGCTGCCCCAATATAGCCGAGCTGGCTGCCAACGGCGTGCATGATGGTACAGTGCGCTATGAGTATGGCACCCCCAGCCTAACACCGGAGAACAGCCTGCAAGCCGACCTCGGCATATCCAAGAGCATAAAGAACCTGCTGGTGAATGTGGCCGTGTTTGACAACTACATCCGCAACTTCATTTATGTGCGCAAGATGCTGAATGTAAATGGCACCGACTCTATACCACTCTATAACAACGACCAGAAGTACACCGCATTTGTATACAACCACGGCGATGCCAACCTATACGGCGGCGAGCTTTATGTGGACTATCACCCCCATCCCCTCGACTGGCTGCACCTCGAAAACACATTCTCTTATGTACGGGGCAAGCTTGTGGACGCTGTAGCCGGAACCAATAACCTGCCCTATATGCCCCCGGCCCGCTGGCTCATAGAACTGCGCGCGCAGAAAAGAACATTAGGCAAATACCTGAAAGGCGCATATGCCAAAGTGGGGGTAGACATCAACTCGGCGCAAAAGAACGTATTCACGGCCTATAACACCGAAACGCCAACAGCAGGCTACACCCTGCTCGATGCCGGCGTGGGCGCAGATGTGACCAACCGCAAGCACCATACCATGTTCACGCTCACGCTGGCAGCGCAAAATATAACTGATGTGGCCTACCAGAACGCACTGAGCAGGCTTCGCTATACGGATGAGAATTATACAACAGGCCGCATGGGCATATTTAATATGGGCCGCAACTACAGTATCATACTATCTATACCGCTTGATGTTAAATAACTGGTTTATATAGCAAAATCGGCCAAATAACGCTATAAGTTTTTGCTATTGTCGTATTTGTTATTAGCTTTGCACAAAAATCACACAAAAATGAAAAAAATCTTCACATTAGCAGCAGCCCTTTTAGTTATGGGTTCAGCGAGCTTCGCACAGGATGCAGCCGCAAAAAAGACAACTAAGAAAACTGAAACCAAGAAGACTGAAACTAAATCAGATTCTAAAATGGGTGACAAGAAAACAAAGTCTACTAAGAAGACTGAAACTAAAACAGAAACTAAGGCTAAATAATTTTAGCATTTGTTTTAAATTAATAAGTCCCGGCATGCCGGGACTTATTAATTTCCTGTCAGTACTCATTTGAATATCAACAGCAATGTACCGCCCATAATGAACAAAGCCCCTACCCCTTCCTGCCAGGTAAGCTTTTCGTGAAGGAATATAACGGACAGTATAATGGCAAGCGCCACACTCAGCTTATCTATTGGCGCCACCTTTGATACCTCGCCCAATTGTAACGCCCTGAAATAGAACAGCCACGATAACCCCGTAGCGCAACCGGATAAAATAAGGAATATCCAGTTCTGCTTCGTAAGGCCCGCCAGTTGGCTGTTGGCGCCCTTGGCCAATACAATGCCCCATGCAATAAGCAGGATCACTACTGTACGTATAGCAGTAGCCAGGTCTGAATCAACACCCTTGATACCTACCTTGGCGAAAACAGCCACAAGTGCGGCAAAAAAGGCTGAGAGTAATGCGTATATCCACCACATGGTTAAGTAGTTAGTCGTTAGTCGTTAGTCGTTACTTTAAATACAAATACCAAATTTCAAATGTCCGGCAAAATTCTAATGAGC
>CAIVKT010000596.1 GCA_903906615.1 uncultured Bacteroidota bacterium
GGCAAAAAAAAGGTTTGGAGCAAGTTCTGAACACCGGCCTTTGGGAAATGGAGCAGGCATTTCCCGACAGAACCTTTCCCCTGGGAGCAGTACATGAGTTTATCAGCAATACTAAAGAAGATGCTGCTGCCACCAATGGCTTTATGGCCGGATTGATCAACCAATTACTCAATAAAGGAACAGCGATATGGGTAAGTTCAAAACGCACATTATTCCCACCAGCCCTGGCTGCATTTGGGATAGCGCCTGAGCATATCATTTTCATTGATCTATGGCGACAAAAAGATGTGTTGTGGGCAATAGAAGAAGCGCTCAAATGTGATGCTATATCGGCAGTTATTGGCGAACTAAGCGAACTGAGTTTTACCGAATCCAGACGGCTTCAGCTTGCTGTAGAGCAAAGCAGGGTTACCGGCTTTATACATCGTTACCATCCCAAAAGCGAAAACGTAACTGCATGTGTCAGCCGCTGGAAGGTCAGGCCACTGGCCAGTGATATCAGCGAAATACCCGGCATGGGCTTCCCTTGCTGGAATGTTCAATTACAAAAAGTAAGAAACGGTAAGCCGGGTACGTGGCAAATAGAATGGTCGGACGGACAGTTCAGACACATTACCAGACAACCATTTTCCATTAGAGAAATTCCAAAAAGAAAAGCCGGGTAGTATGCGCAGGTATGTAGTTATATGGTTTCGTCATTTAAAAACGGACTGGATGGTGCGCCGCCAGCCGGAGCTAAAAGAGCTCGCATTTGTAATGGCTGCCCCTGAACGGGGGCGAATGGTGATAAAGGCTGCGAATGCTGTAGCACAGGCCAAAGGCATAGATGTGGATATGGTTGTGGCGGACTGCCGTGCGATATTACCCTCGTTACAGGTGTTTGATGACAAGAGCGAACTAACAGAACAATTATTAAACGCACTTGCTGAATGGTGTTTACGCTATACGCCCGTAGTAGCAATTGATCCGTATGATGGATTGATACTTGATGTAAGTGGCTGCCCCCACTTATGGGGCGGCGAAAAGCCTTATCTGAAGGATATTATATCCAAACTACGGGGCTTCGGATATGATGTAAGATTAGCAATAGCAGATACTATAGGTACTGCTTGGGCTGTTTGCCATTATGGAGTAATAGCGCCTATAGTAGCGCCTTGCTGTCAACTAACTGCATTGCTGCCATTACCTCCTGCTGCCTTGCGTCTTGATGCATCTATATTAGAACGCCTTAAAAAATTAGGGCTATACCAAATTGAGCAGTTTATAAAAATGCCGCGAAAAGCACTTGGCAGGCGGTTTGGCGCAATAATACTTACCCGGCTGGATCAGGCATTGGGCCAGGAGCGTGAAGTAATTAAACCCATACAACCAACAGAGCCTTACCAGGAGCGCCTACCCTGCCTTGAACCGATCAGAACAGGGCCGGGCATTGAAATCGCTTTGAAGCAATTGCTGGAAAAGCTATCGGCAAGGTTGCTCCATGAAGAAAAAGGATTGAGGAAGTGCGTATTTAAATGTTACCGGGTTGACGGTATCATTCAACAAATAGAGATCGGTACCAGCCGCCCGTCAAGGAATGTGGCTCATTTGTTTAAGCTCTTCGAAATGAAAATAGTCACCATAGCCCCTGGCCTAGGGATCGAAGTATTTACTATAGACGCTCCTATCGTTGAAGATGTCTCTGCAATGCAAGACGCACTTTGGAATTTCACAGAAGGTGGTAACGGAACAGCCATAGGCGAATTGCTGGACCGAGTAGCAGGCAAGTTGGGAGTAGACACGATTCACCGATATGTACCTGACGAACATTACTGGCCGGAGCGATCTTTTAAGATAGCCAACTCCCTTTGCGAAAAAATACAAACAAACTGGAGAACAGACCTGCCAAGGCCGATACACGTACTGCCCAAACCGGAAACAATAGAAGTAACTGTTGCCATGCCTGACTACCCACCAATGCTGTTTCGTTATAATGGCGAACTACACAACGTAAGTAAAGCCGATGGCCCTGAAAGAATAGAACAGGAATGGTGGCTACAGAAAGGGCTGTATCGCGACTATTACAATATTGAGGATGAAAAGGGGGCAAGGTATTGGATATTCAGGCTGGGCAGTTATGAACAAGGAAACCCACAGTGGTTCATTCACGGATTTTTCGCATAAATAATATGAGCTATACAGAACTACAGATAACGACAAACTTCAGCTTTTTACGTGGAGGCTCTCACCCGGAGGAAATAGTGGAACAGGCCATTGCTTTGGGCTATAAAAAAATAGCCATCACTGACCGTAATACACTCGCCGGGATAGTGAGGGCGCATATAGCTGCAAGAGATAAGGATATAAGCATTATACCAGCGTGCCGTCTTGACCTACTTGACGGATCAAGCCTGCTGGCTTATCCTACAGACAAAGATGCTTATGCCCGATTATCCGTATTACTATCCGAAGGCAATCTTCGCGCCGAAAAAGGGCAATGCCATTTATATAAAGCAGACGTATTCCGGTACGCTAAAGGAATAAAATTTATCGTTATCCCTCCGTCCTCACTCAACCTGAATTATGAGTTTGAACCGGGGTTTACAGCAGACCTGCGTGAATACAAACAGGCATTAGGTAATGATCTCTATATCGGTGCTATCCGTTCCTACCAGGCTTATGACAGTAAAATGCTTTACCGTATCCGGGAAATATCGGATGAACTCGGCATTCCGATGGTGGCTACGAATGATGTGCATTATCATAACCGTGAGCGGCGAGAGCTACAGGACATTCTTATGTGTGTGCGCGAAAAATGTACTATATACAATGCAGGCTTCAGGCTATATCAGAATGCAGAAAGACATCTAAAACCTATTCATGAAATGCTGCGCCTTTTCAGGCAATATCCTGATGCTATTGAGCGTACACAAGAAATCGCGAACGCCTGTCAATTCTCCCTGGATGAACTACAGTATGTATATCCGGAAGAAATAACCAGCGAAGGCAGGGCACCTCATGATGAATTAGTCCATCTTACCTGGAAGGGAGCAGAGGAGCAATTTGCTAACAAAATACCACAAAACATAAAGGAGACCATTCAATACGAACTGGAATTTATTGAACGAAAAAATTATGCAGCCTATTTCCTGACTGTATATGATTTCGTAAGGTTTGCGAGGAGCAAAAATATATTATGCCAGGGACGTGGCTCTGCAGCGAATTCAGTAGTTTGTTTTTGCCTGGGAATTACTTCAGTTAATCCATCCAAATTCAAATTGTTATTCGCCAGGTTCATGTCGGATGCCCGGAATGAACCTCCCGATATTGATGTAGACTTTGAACACGAGCGGAGGGAGGAAGTAATACAATATATTTATCAGAAGTATGGCCGCGACCGCGCAGCGATCGTAGCCACAGTAACACAATTACATTATAAAGGAGCTGTGCGTGATGTGGCGAAGGCAATGGGACTTTCTGTAGATACGATCAACCTGCTTTCCAATGCCTCCTGGGAGTTTACTGATGATTGGCACAACGGCAGCCATGTAAGCGGAGATGGATTTGATGCCAATGACCCGCACCTGGCAAAGGTGCTGGAGCTAACGAAGCAGTACATTGGTTTTCCACGGCAGCTGGGCCAACACACCGGAGGCTTTGTGATGACCAGGGGAAAGCTATCTGATCTATGCCCGATCATGAATGCCCGCATGGAAGACCGCACCTGTATTGAATGGAATAAGGATGATATAGAGGCACTAGGCTTTCTTAAAGTGGACGTACTTGCGCTGGGCATGCTTACCTGTATCCGAAAGGGTTTTGATCTTGCAAAACAACACTACAACCTTGACCTCACACTGGCTAATATACCACAGGACGATGCTGCCGTTTACGAAATGATCTGCCGCGCAGATACCATTGGCGTATTCCAGATAGAAAGCCGCGCACAGATGTCTATGCTGCCACGCTTAAAGCCCAAAAGTTTCTACGACCTGGTCATTGAAGTAGCTATCGTAAGGCCCGGGCCGATACAGGGCGATATGGTGCATCCTTATTTGCGCCGCCGCAATGGAGAAGAACCTGTAGAATATCCATCTAAAGAACTGGAAGACATTTTAGGACGAACATTAGGCGTACCACTATTCCAGGAGCAGGCTATGGAAATTGCTATTGTGGCGGCAGGCTTTACCCCGGCAGAAGCCGATGGACTGCGCAGAAGCATGGCTACCTTTAAGGCAAAAGGCAAAGTAAACGATTGGCAAAAAAAACTCGTGAGTGGCATGATGGCAAAAGGTTATAAGGAAGATTTTGCTAACCGGGTATTTAAACAATTAGAAGGATTTGGCAGTTATGGATTCCCGGAGAGCCATGCCGCCAGCTTTGCACTATTAGTATATGTATCGTCCTGGATAAAATGTTATTATCCTGATGTTTTTGCCGCAGCATTGCTGAACAGTCAACCAATGGGATTTTACCAGCCTGCGCAGATAGTGATCGATGTAAGAAAACATGGTGTTGAAGTTTTGCCGGTGGACATAAATTATTCAATCTGGGATAATACCCTTGAACAGAGGAGTGGAAAATACTATCAGCTACGCCTTGGATTCCGGCAGGTAAAGGGATTGAACGAAGAAGATATCAATGTGCTGGTGTCTGCAAGAACCGCTCGATTTACAAGTATTCCTGAATTGCGGGATGCAGGTATCCCTATTGCAGCATTAGAACGACTAGCAGATGCAGATGCTTTTCGTTCCATTGGCCATGACAGGAGGCAGGCACTGTGGGAAGTTTCTGCATTGAGCGACCGTCCTACAGGTATATTTATGGGACAACAACCTGAAGCCGGATCAGAACAGGGACTAGAGTTGCCTGTAATGAGCCTATCCGAGCATGTGGTCCAGGATTATGGTGCTACATCACTATCTCTAAAAGCACACCCTGTTAGTTTTGTAAGAGAGAAACTATTGATGCTCCAGGTTACAGCAAACAAAGACATAAGTCAGCTCGAAGATGGCACATTGGTAAAAGTTGCCGGACTTGTATTGGTCAGGCAGCGGCCGGGAACTGCCAGCGGGATTGTGTTTATTACTATTGAAGATGAAACAGGAGTTAGTAACCTGGTTGTATTCCAAAAAATATTCGAGAAATACCGGAAAGAAATACTGCAATCAAAACTACTAATGGTGGAGGGCAAATTGCAAAAAGAAGGAGAAGTGGTGCATGTAATTGCAAAGAGGTGCTCTAATATTTCAGGATTACTACAAAAGCTAACAGTGGAAGAAAAAGTAAATCCCGCCTTGCAGACCTTATCGAGAGCAGACGAAAAAGGTGACGAGCACTATGCGACAAGAGATAAAAGGGTGCAGCGCAGCCTGGCTATGCAAGGAGAAATCTTTCATGGTGGCAGGAATTTCAGATAACAAAAAAGCCCAGCATTGCTGCTGAGCTTTTCTAAGTCGGGGAGACAGGATTCGAACCTGCGACCCCCTGGTCCCAAACCAGGTGCGCTACCGGCCTGCGCTACTCCCCGGGCCTTTTTACTATAAGAGTACAGTGGCTGGTATCTGTGCTCTTTCAAAATTCTTCTTCAGCGGTGAGGGCGAGATTCGAACTCGCGGTACACTTTAAGGCGTACGACAGTTTAGCAAACTATTGGATTCGGCCACTCTCCCA
>CAIVKT010000597.1 GCA_903906615.1 uncultured Bacteroidota bacterium
CAGAAACGCTTTGGCAAAACCATACAGCTTTATGCCCCACTGTACCTGAGCAACGAATGTCAGAACATATGCACCTATTGCGGCTTTAGCCTTGATAATAAGATCAAACGCAAGACGCTATCGGGCGCTGAGATATTGCAGGAGGCAGCGTATTTGAAGAAAGAAGGATTTGACCATATACTATTAGTAACGGGTGAAGCGAGCAAAACCGTGGGTGTTGACTACTTAAAGAACGCCATAAAAATACTCCGCCCGCACTTTGCCAATATATCTATAGAGGTTCAGCCGCTGGAAGAACATGAATATAAGGAACTGGCCGATGAAGGGCTATATGCAGTATTAGTGTACCAGGAAACCTACCACGAGGAGAACTACAAAACATATCACCCCAAGGGCAGAAAATCGAACTTTGAGTACCGGTTGGATACACCCGACAGGCTGGGCCGCGCAGGCATACATAAGATAGGCCTGGGTGTGCTCATAGGTCTTGAAGACTGGCGGGCAGATAACTTCTTCACCGCGCTGCACGTTAACTATCTCGAAAAGCATTTCTGGCAAACGAAGTATAGTATATCCTTCCCCCGCCTGCGGCCTGCCGAGGGGCTGATAGAGCCTAAGGTTGCCATCAGCGATAAAGAACTGGTGCAGCTCATCTGTGCATGGCGGTTATTTAATGAGGAGATAGAGCTATCTATTTCTACGCGCGAGAATGAGCTGTTCCGCAACCACGTAATAAAGCTAGGAGCGACTACAATGAGTGCCGGCTCAAAGACCAACCCAGGGGGGTATAGTGTGGAACCGGAATCACTGGAGCAGTTTGAAATAGATGATAGCCGGCCCGTAGCAGAGGTAAAAGACATGATAGAGCGCAGCGGCTACAAACCCGTATGGAAGGACTGGGAGCAATTTGCGATGGCAAATTCCAAATCTTAAATTCCATCCCGATAGCTATCGCGACCAGGAAACAAATTCCAAAGGCTCGATTGTTGTAGCAGTTATATTAAACAGAATAAATCACTTAGTCAATCAACCAATGCTATCACCAAACGAACAGGCACGATACAGTAAGCAGATCATTCTGCCGGAGATGGGTATGGAGGGGCAGGAAAAATTGCGCACCGCAAAAGTATTGGTAATAGGCGCAGGCGGCTTAGGCTGCCCCATACTGCAATACCTTGCCGCGGCGGGTGTAGGCACCATAGGCATAGCCGACGGCGATGTGATCGATGTATCGAACCTGCAACGCCAGGTGCTGTATACCGGGCAGGAAGTAGGGCAAAGCAAGGCCGCTGTGGCCGAAAAGAAACTCAACGAACTGAATCCCAACTGCACCCTATTCGTGCACAATGTACGCATAGATGCAGGCAATGTGCTGGATATACTCCGCAACTACGACATCATAGTAGATGGCAGCGACAATTTCCCTACCCGCTACCTCGTTAATGATGCCTGTATCATCCTGGATAAACCCATGGTATCGGGCGCTATCTATAAATTTGAAGGGCAGGTATCGGTGTTCAATTATATGGGTGGGCCTACGTATCGCTGCATCTTCCCCGAACCACCGGGCGCTGATGAATCACCCAACTGTGCCGATATTGGCGTGATAGCCACACTGCCGGGCATCATAGGCACCATACAGGCCAATGAAGTGATCAAGATGATAACGGGTATAGGCGAGGTACTGAGCGGCAAGCTGCTGGTAATAGATACACTCACCATGAATACGCACTTCTTCGCGTTTAAACTGATAGAAGCCAACAAGCACATCACCAGCCTGGAAGGACATGGGCAAAGTTGCGCACCAATAATTGTAAAGAACATCACCTATGATGAGGTGCTAAAAATGGTGCAGCAGGAAAAAGGCGTAAAACTGGTAGATGTGCGCGAGCAGGAAGAACACTACCTCAGCAACATAGGCGGCCAGAACATACCACTCTCCACCTTCGATACCCAATACACCCTTCTCGATCCCAACGACACAATAATACTCTATTGCGCATCCGGTGTGCGCAGCAACGACTTCGCCAAAAGGCTCACAGCAAAGGGCTATACCAAAGTATTGAATTTGAAGAATGGGATCAATGTGCTGGGGGTGATGTAGTGAAATTGATCGGCGTTGCATAAATAGGTGAGTGTCATTGGCAGCCTCGCCGAACCATGGCACGTTGAGGGCAACGTTACACAGAACGTATAAGCTCCACAAACGCTCCAACCACATCTTCCACACCCCACACACTACCCAGCAGCGCAGCGCCATCAAACCCATTCGCTTGCAAGACACGCACCAGCTCCGCACCTACCCCGCCCAATCCTATTATCTGCGGACAATAGCCACGCGCAGCAATTACCTCTTCCCGCACAGCCACACACTGTTGCACATTAATAGCCGCCTTATACCCTACCTTTGAAATGCTATCGAATACCGGGCCGATGAATACATAGCCATACTGCTGCTCATTATCCCTCACCTCTTGCCACGAATGAAAGGACGTAGATATATGCCCCACAGGCACATGCGCTATCTGCGCCCATATCGCAGCATCATCCCGCATATGGCTATTGAGGTGTACCCCACCAAGACCCAGCTCGTTATACAACTCAAAAGCACCGCACACAACTATGCGTTTGTGGTATTGGGCATCTATATTACTGATGTACGCTTTATACTCCTCATAAGAAAACCCCGGCTTGCGCACATGCAGCCGCTGTAGCCCGTTTGCAAAAAGGCTGTTGATGATTTGAAGTTCATTGTTTACCTTAGTATCGGGAGTGATGAGAATGAGATGCACAATGTAAAGGTA
>CAIVKT010000598.1 GCA_903906615.1 uncultured Bacteroidota bacterium
GTGTTGCGCGATCGGTTGGCATTGGTTTTGATAGGGAGATGTTCAGCCGCTCGGGGATGTGTATGTTGTCCAGCCCGTCTATGCGCAATATCTCTTCCACAATATCGGCAGGCTGCGATACGTCTGTTTTGTTGGATGGTATTTTGAGTGTGATGCTCTCATCAGTTTCGGCAGTGATCTCAAAGCCTGCGGCATGGAGTATCTCCTGCACCTCCATGTGGTGGTAGGCTTTGCCGCTTAGCTTGCGTATATAACTGTAAGTGATGGTCACATTTTTTGCAGGCAATAGGTGCTTGTAATCGTCTGTAATATCCGATGCCAGTTGGCCACCCGCAAGCTCACATATGAGGGCTGCCGCGCGTTGCAGGGCAGGTACTACATTGTTGATGTCCACGCCTTTCTCGAAGTGCGTGGCTGCATCGGTGCGCAGGCCATGATACAGCGATGTGCGGCGTATATGTTTGGGATCGAAGTAGGCGCTCTCTAAAAATACATTGGTAGTGCTGTCAGTGATGCCACTACCTGCGCCGCCAAAGACACCGCCTATAGCCAGCGGGTCATTGGCATCGGCGATTATGAGGTCTTCGGCGCGCAACTTTCTTTCTTTGTCATCCAGCCCTGTGAACACTGTGCCTTCTGGCAGGAAGCGAACGTTGATCTGCCTGCCTGCTATTTTATCTTCATCAAATGCGTGGAGGGGCTGGCCGTATTCCTGCAACACATAGTTGGTGATGTCTACAATGTTGTTGATGCTGCGGATGCCAACTGTGTTGAGTCGTTGCTGCAGCCATTCGGGTGATGCGCCGACTTTTACATTCTTGATGCTGATGCCTGCGTAGCGTGGGCACGCAGCAGTGGCTTCTATGTTTACTTTGATGTTGGTATTTGCAGGAAGGTCTTTCAATTGAGTAACCGGCATTTTTGGCGTGTGCCTGGTACCCTTGTGGTGGGTAAGGTAAGTGCATACATCCCGCGCCACGCCTATGTGGCTGTTGGCATCGGAGCGATTAGGGGTGAGGCCTATGTGTATGGCAAAATCTGTTTGGGGTACTTTGAAATATTCTTTTGCAGCCATGCCAATTGGGGCATCGGCGGGGAGTATCATAATGCCTGCATGGCTTTTGCCCAGGCCTATCTCATCTTCGGCGCAGATCATACCTGCACTTTCTTCGCCGCGTATCTTTGCTTTTTTTATGAGGAACGGTTCGCCTTCAGTGGGGTGTACTGTAGTGCCTACGACGGCTACCACTACGCGCTGGCCTGCGGCTACATTGGGTGCGCCACATACTATCTGCAAGGGTTCTGCGCCACCTACGTTTACGGTGGTGACGCTGAGCTTATCTGCATTGGGATGTTTGGTGCAAGTGAGTACCTCGCCAATCATCAGCCCTTCCAGGCCGCCTTTTATGCTTTCCACAGGCTCTATGGCTTCTACTTCCAGCCCTATAGAAGTAAGTATTTTGCTTAATTCGTTGACCGGCAAGGGTTCCGGGAGGCCTGCCTGTCCGGCAGGCAGGTATTCAAGCAGCCATTGGTATGAAACGATCATGTAATCCTTAAATTTAGGCAAATATAACCCTCAAACCTTTAAAAAGGCTTGCTATTGGCTGTTTTTAGGCTTTAAAATACTTGCCGGGAGGTGAGGCATTGAAAAGTTACGTTTGCGCTATCGTTGAAAGTTCAATTTTACGCTCTCCCTAAATAGCAAATCTTTGGAAGCCGGAGAAATCATTAACATAAAAACTTGTACAGTTAAAATTCTTTATTTCGTGTGGAATGACGTTAATAATGCGGAACTTAGTGTGTGTAAACAAGTTGGCTGTGTGGATAAGGATAGAATTACGTGGGGATAATGGCTGATGGTGATAGGAAAACTAAACTTTTTAAAAAAATTTTTCCTCGGGTTTTTCAATTTACATTCGTTTCCCCTCCAAGGTTTTTAACCTCTGCTTAATGGCCGCCGCAATAAAAAAAGACGCAAAAGACCGCGTAAAGGCA
>CAIVKT010000599.1 GCA_903906615.1 uncultured Bacteroidota bacterium
AAAAATACCGCTCTTATTTTATATTGGCCACAGTGCTTGCTATCGCTTCTTTCGCAGGCTGTAAAAAGAAAAGCAACACCGTATCGCCTCCTGATATCGCCAGCTTTTCAGCGACAGCCCAATCCGGGTATACTGTGGGCGCAAAAGGCACTATATGGGTCACTTCCACATCCCTTGCTTCAGGCAACTATACAGTCCTGTATCATTATAGGGGGCTTACTGATAGCACTATTATTGCAGGCCAGTCTGCAAGTATGGTTTTTGCCAATCATGGCGGCACATTTCAAACACCCGTATTAAGTGATTCATCGGCTACCTACTTCACGCTCGACTCTATCATTAATTCCATCGGCGAAGTGAGTGTGCTTACCGCAGGCAACCTCGTTACTATGGCCGACAGCACCGGCCTTATGACTGCTACAGTTGGCGGCAACCCATTCATCAGCTTGCATCCCTTGGCAACGGCCAATGGCCCAGAAATGTATATAGATGCCACTTACTACGCACCGGGCAGCACCGACCACCAGGAGCTACAGTTTACTGTTGTAAATAACTATACTGCGCCCTTGACCTATAACTTCTCCGCTCCTTATGTCACCGGGGGTGCTGAGCTTACAGATTACACTACCGGCGGCGTGGTAACGCGTGAGGTTAGTTACGGTACGGTCATTCTTACTGAGATAATCCCCATGGCTGTTGGCAGCTTCTCCATGACCTGTGTTGATTCCACAAGAATAACAGGCACATTTACCTGCCATTCGCCCTATTAGCATACGCTACCGCTCCAGTATCGCTATATGCCCGCCGCTGCCGGCCGCTATTACCAGCTTGCCTTTGCGGGCTTTGCGCACCACATGGTACCTGCCTGCTGCCGGCAGTGGCTTCCAGCTATGGCCATCATCAATGGTTATGTCTGCGCCATCTGTGCCTACAGCTACGGCCGTTTTTTTGCTTATATATTCCACACACTCCCGGTAGCCGCCTGTTGCAGGGGTGGGTGCCTGCCAGTTCTTGCCCTTGTTGGTAGTGTACAGCACATGGTCGTGCTTCAGTGTATCATTGCTATAGTCGCCACCTACTACTATCATATTTTCTTTGCCCTTGCAGGCTATGGAGAACATACCCTTCGTACTATCGCCCTGTAGTATAGGCACCCACTCAAAACGCCAGCGACCTCCCCTGTTATCAGACAGCCACAACCTCGATACTTTGCCTCCTGTGGCGATCGCTACGCTGCTGTCGCCAGTACAGCGGATGGCAGTGCCGCTGGCCGCAAACGATGCCTCGCCGGGCATCAGCTCCGGGCGGTATTGCTCCGGCATAACCATCCATATCCTGCCACTATCGTGCGTGCGAAACATCATCATATGCCCGTGTACCGGGTCGCTGTAAATGAGGCCATCCCTATCGTTCCAGAAGTCCATGCCGTCAAAGAACATCGCCTTGTCGCGGCTCTGCAACACCTCCACCCAACTTTTACCGCCATCGGTAGTGCGTAGTATGTAAGACGGGGTACCCGCATTGGCTATCACCGCCCGTTGCGCGTCAAAGGCATATATACTGCGGAAGTCGCACTGCTCATATCCCTTTACTGTACGGCAATCCCACGTCTTGCCGCCATCTGTACTGCGCCGTACAGTACCCTTGGTACCACTCACCCACGCCGTCTTGTCATCCACCACCGACAGTCCGCGAAAAGAAATATCATCTCCATACCTGGACCTGCCACCTTTAAAAGATAGGTCTTTGAAATGCCATTGCTGCGCTATAGCCGCTTGTGTAATGAGAAGAAGAAAGAGGGTGAGTTTGTACATGGGTTAAAGATTTCCATTAAAGATAAAACATACTTCTTACCAGAGTTGTTTGCACAAGGCAAATTTCTGATTGCTGAAAATTTTTATCTTTACTGTTACAAAGTAGTCGGTATGCTAAAAGTAACTATTGATATTCCTGATATGCAGAATTCCGTGCTTACACCGGAGCAAATGGAACTCGTGGATATAGAAAGGAAGAAAAGAAAGACCGACCCAAATAGCTTTCTGAAATGGGAAGAAGCCCGCAAAACTTTGAAGCATAAATAGGTTGATCTGCTCACCTACCACATCATTCGTTTCCGTCTTTCTATATGCCGCTTCGCAGCTTTCGAATATTCTACAGGGTGCCTTGGCTTTGTACCTATGCGGTAAGATAACCCTGCGCTGGCCAGCCCTTTGTAGCCAATACCCAATTCCACAAAACCAAAAATATCTGCACCAAGCCCAAAGCCAAAAAGAAAAAGCAAGTTCGTCACTCCGTAAATATAGCATGCATAAACTGGTTAAAAAGGCTAACCTGTATCAGCAGGTTAAATGCGCATATAGCCATTACAACCCATGATCTCTTATTTATACTATGGTACATATAGGCCAATACAAGGGCCGTTATGAAATTATAAAAAATAAACTTCTGTATATTAGTGTAATGCCACATAGTAAGAAACACAACGTTACACAAGACAAACACAAAAATAAAATGTTTCAGCCGATACGTTTGTGGCTTGCTGACCATCTGATAAAGGAAAACAAAAATAAACGGTGAGCAAAATATGTAGCGATGTATACCTAATAGATTGGTAGTTCCTGAACCCCATTTAGGGTTAAAAAAGATCATTACGAATAATATAATAGGCAAATAACAAAGCGTGAGTATCCATATTTTATCTTCGCTTTTTTTATTTTTGAACAGCCATTCATAGCTCTTTTTGCCAAGCAATGTCATCGCAATAACGCAGGGTATCATCGCATAAGCACACAACCAGGTAATTCTTTGTCCCCCATAAAAAGTACAGAACGGCAGCTTAGGCATGGAAAACTCATGCCCCATATATTTC
>CAIVKT010000600.1 GCA_903906615.1 uncultured Bacteroidota bacterium
AGTAAGCTATGGTGGCGGGATGCACCAATGCATTAAGCTGCTGTAATAATTCCGGCTGCTGATAGACTATTGCAGATAGCTTTTCCCGGTTCAGCTTGTTTTGGGTGTAAATATCATTGCCGAATAATGCACTGATGCCCTGTATCAGTGCAGGATCATTATCGGTAAGGTAGCGGGCGGCATCGTCGGCATTAAATACAGGTATGCCAAGTGCTGTGAACACCTGGCATACAACTGATTTCCCGGAGCCTATACCTCCTGTGATCCCTGCTTTAAGCATAGGGCAATGATTTAAGATTACTTAGTGGTGGCCGGTGTGATGCCTGCTGCCGCATCTGCCTTTTTGCGTGCTGCTGCGGTCATTTCCATAGATACAGCCGAGCGGTCAATGGTCATGAACGTACCTCGGCTGATCTCCACCTGCAAAGTACCATCATCATTAGACTTGTTGATGCGGGCGTGTATGCCTGCGGTAGTTACCACCTGCTCGCCTACATTCATGCTGTCTGCAAATTTCTTCTGGTCTTTAGCACGCTTTGCCTGCGGGCGTATCATAAAGAAATACATAACCACGAACATGCCTACCATTAAGAAAACGGATCCGCCAATACCGCCTGGTGCACCACCGGCCTGTAACATTACTGTTGCTAAATTCAATTGCATTTTATTTGATTGTTATGATGAGAAAATATTTACTGTTGATTATCCTTTTTATTTACTCTCTACTTCTGCGTTGATGTAGAGCATCTCTACGTTCTTATTTGTATTGGTACGTATAGTCACAGATTTTGACTGATGCCCCTTCTTACCTGCCGAGTTGAAGGTAACCTTCATTACTGCCGACTTGCCCGGAAGCACCGCATCATGCGGGTAAGCAGGTACGGTGCATCCGCACGAGCCATTTGCCGAAGCTATGATCAGCGGTGTTTTGCCATTATTGGTAAAGGCAAAATCATAAGTCACCACTTCGCCTTCGTGGATGGTGCCAAAGTTATGCAGCGTGTCTGTAAAATCCATAGTGGGCTTGCGTGCGGCAGCTACAGTATCTACCCCTCCTGCCGTTGCCGGGTTGCTTACTATGCTTGCCGGCAAATGTGTCTTACCATCATTGCTGTTAGTTACCGGGTTATTACATGCACCCAATGCCAGCAATGCTATAACAAATATGCGTTTCATTCTATTCCTGTTTTTATTTTTTTGATACTTAGTTATTGATTGCTACAGTCCAAACACAAGACGTTTTAACCAGTTGACTTTTTAACTAATTAACCAATCATCCCCCTGTCTGTTTTATTTATCTTTTTATCTTTCACCAGGTCTTTCAGTATATTATCCAGTACGCCATTTACAAACTGGCCGCTTTGTGGCGTACTGTATTGCTTGGCTATGTCTATATATTCATTGATGGTGACTTTAGTGGGTATAGTATTGAAATACAGGAACTCACTCACGCCCATACGCAATAGCAGCAGATCTATCAGCGCCACACGCTCTTTGTCCCAGTTATTCAGGCGTGGCTCTATGAGCTCCATGGTATAAGTGTCTTTTTCTATTACTGCCTGTAGCAGTTCATGCGCATACTCTTTCTTTTCTCCCGACAGCAAATTCTGGAAATTCACTTTTGAATTGCTCTTGAAGAAATTCTGCATCAGCATGATGATCAGTTCGCTATCGTCTTCCCAGCCCGGCAGCTCATCGGTAAAATGAGACAACAATCCTTCGCTTTCCAGCACCAGCTTTTCCCATATGTATTGTATGATCTCTTTTTCCTGTGCCGGGGTATGCTCTTTCGCTTCGGTATAGGTGGCGTAGGTATCGCTGGCTTTCAGTTGCAGGTATATCTTCTTTACCCAGCCTTCATCAATAAACCGCTCCAGCTTATCTTTTTTGATCTTCTCATTAAAAGACGCATTGGCAAACATTTTCTGCACAA
>CAIVKT010000601.1 GCA_903906615.1 uncultured Bacteroidota bacterium
ATAGCCACCCGGCACAAGCTGTTTCCGCGCTACACCTATGTGCCGGCCTTTGTATACCTGCTGCTTACCTCTATCTATCCGGCGTTCAGCACATTCGGCGAGGCATTACTGCTCAACTGTTTCCTGATGGGCGCGGTGGATATTATGTTCAGTTTCACGCAGACCACACAGCCCCGCAAGCTGATATTCAATGCGGCATTCCTGCTCAGCATGGCCGCATTGTTCCAGTTCACTATGCTGGCGTTTTTCTTCCTGCTGCTGGTGGGTATGGTTATGTTCCGTTCGTTCAATCTCGGCGAGTGGTCAGTGGCGCTGATGGGGTATATCACGCCTATCTACTTCCTGCTGAGCATACTGTTCCTGGTCGATCGGTTTCATCTTATCCGCGAGTGGCCGCATATAGGTTCGGTGCTTACTGCCCCCGTGTCGTCGCCTTTTCACCTCATTGTTACCATAGCCGGGGTATTCATTCTTCTGGCCAGCGGCATATACTCTATGCAGCTGAATGTAGCTATGAGTAATATCTATATCCGTCGCGACTGGATAGCCCTGTCGTTTTACCTGATCATAGCCATAGTAGTGGCTTTGCTTACCGATGGGGTGGTGACCAGCGCATGGCTGATAACCATGCCTGCATTGAGTATCGTGATATCGCACGGGCTATTACTTGAAAAGAATAAACGGTTTAGTAACTTTATCTTTTATTTCTCTATTTTTTTCCTGATCTTTTGCCTTATGGCAAATAAATAATTATTACATGAAATTCGGTATTATCGTATTCCCGGGCTCCAATTGCGACAGAGATATGATGCATGCATTGAGAGACGATCTGCAGCAGGAAACCATTATGCTGTGGCACAAAGACCGTGATCTGAGCATGTTCACAAAGGACGACTGCATAGTGTTGCCCGGTGGCTTCTCTTATGGCGACTATATGCGCTGCGGTGCGCTGGCACGGTTCAGCCCCATGATGGAACAGGTTGTGGAGTTTGCAAAGAATGGCGGCAAGGTGCTGGGCGTATGCAACGGATTCCAGATACTCTGCGAGGCAGGTCTGTTGCCGGGCGTGCTGCTGCAGAACGACCACCAGAAATTTGTGTGTAAGAACGTGTATATAAAGAGCGACAGCAGCCGCAATATGATAGGGCAGCACGTAGGCGAAAAGGTGCTGAAAATACCTGTGGCGCATGGCGAAGGCCGTTTCCACGCCGATGCAGCAACGCTGCAGCAGCTGCACGACAACAAGCAGGTCATCTTCCGCTACTGCGATGAAAAGGGTGAGGTGCACATAAATGCCAATCCTAATGGCGCGATAAACAACATAGCCGGTATCTGCAACGACACCCGTAATGTGTTCGGTATGATGCCGCACCCGGAGCGTGCGTGCTCTGATGCGCTGCACAATATAGATGGCAGGGCGATATTGCAGGCGTTAGCTAATTAAGTCAAAGGTCAAAAGTTAAAAGCTAAAAGTGTGTTACGTGCTTTCCCTGCACACAAAACGTTAAAAATCAGCATGTGAGCGATGGGGGTTGTTCTTTATGATGCAACCTTGTGATAACTTGCTATTTATAAAACAGATCCATGAGAACATTAAAATACTTCCTGCTGGTTGCCACTC
>CAIVKT010000602.1 GCA_903906615.1 uncultured Bacteroidota bacterium
CACTTCCTGAGATCGAAAGCGCTGTTGTAGTACCTACGCATACTGTGCTGGAACCTACTATCGCACCCAAATTAGGAGCGCAAATGGCTACTGAACCTACACCAGAATTATAAGCACTGGTATTTATAACTCCTGATAATCCACCTGTAGTTGTTCCACTTGCCGGGAACGATGAACCGCCGCCGCCGCCGCCATAAGCGCCGGCACCACCGCCATAATAACCACCGCCACCACCACCTGCATAGCAATAGCTAGACGATGCATTTGCGCCTGCACCAAGTCCTCCGGAAGGAGAACCATAGCAACTCGCGCCTGCGCCACCACCGGTTAATGTAGCACCCGAGCCGCAAACACAAGTAGAAGTGGTACCGCAATAGTTACCATTGCCGCCGGTAGTACCACCACCATCGCCACCATTCTCTCCACCGCTTGTTCCGCAATCATATCCGCCGCCGCCGCCGCCGGCAGCAACTAAAATGCGATTGGTCAGTGCGATGCCACCGCTCCTGATGTCAGAGGCACCGCCGCCGCCGCCATATCCATAGCCGCTGCCACCGCCGTTTAGGCCTCCTGCGGTGGATACGCAATAACTATAATTCGCGCCAGTGCCGCCTACATATACTGCAAATACTTGCCCCGTTGTTACAGTTATCGCAGCTTGCATACGCCCCCCCTTGCCGCCTGGGCTACTAATGGAACTCCCTCCCTGCGCACCGGACATATCAACGCTAATAGCGGTGACACCTGGACCAACCGTGTAGTAATAAGGCCCACCTGGTGTTGAATAGGTCGTCGTCTGGGCTTTAGCGCCAAAATCACTACCTAACAAGATAGCAATAACGATTAATAGGTTTGAAAAATAGAATCGTTTCATATTCGGTTGTTTAAAATTTTGATAAATATACAGGGTAATGATTAAATTTTTTTAATTTTCACAGTAAACCTTGTGCTTTTTTATGCACAGAAAGTCCACAATTGTGTTAAAATTAAAGCAAGTTTATTAATTACGAAAAGTAAATTTAACAAAAAATATTCCATGAAGTTCCTTATTTAAATAAATATTTTTTATTTTTATTCAACAGCCCGACAATAATGTAATTTATACTGCTAATTAGTATCTTTGCAATCAAAATAAGTTTTTTATAACAAAATAGCTGTTGCAATACAGAAAATTTAGCACGATTTTTGCTGTTAAATGGTGCATTCCTAAAACAATAAATGAAACAAGACATCTTAGACCTGCCCATAGAAAGGCAAACCGCTATACCGCAAACTGATATAGCCAGCATCAGGTACCTGTTTCATGAAATGAACCAGCAGTTGCTGGTTCATGAGCCTGCCAACTATTACTTCACTGCCAAGCGCACCATGGATATGGCTATATCTGCTATATTCGTACTGCTGGTCATGTCCTGGCTCACACCCATCATCGCATTACTTATTAAGCTCACATCCAAAGGCCCTGTATTCTTCGTACAGAAGCGCACCGGATACATGGGCGTAGAATTCAATTGCTTCAAATTCCGCACCATGTATGTCAATGATGAGGCCGACATCAGGCAGGTCTCCATCAACGACGACCGCATCACTAAGCTCGGCAAGTTCCTGCGCCTCACACACCTGGATGAAACACCGCAGTTCTTCAACGTACTGCTGGGCGATATGAGCATCGTAGGCCCGCGGCCCCACATGCTCTACCACACACGCTACTACTCCGAGTGCATACCTTACTACAACCTGCGCCTCGAAGTATTGCCCGGCATGACCGGCATGGCGCAGATAAAAGACTACATAGGCGAAATAAGCGTGGAGCGCGAGCTGCGCAAAAGGATACAGTGGGATATCTACTACATGAAAAACCGCAGCATACGCCTCGATATAAACATACTCCTCGGTACCGCAGCCATGATATTCAGAAAAGCATTGCCGTTCTTCTTCGGCAAAAAATACAAGCACGATGCGTAATATTTAGCATCACGATCATTCTAACAAAGCGCCGTAATAGGCGCTTTGTCGTTTCTTAATAAGCAACTATCAAAATATCATTTTGCAAAATAGCAAACACATTCTAGCGGTGGACATTCCCCCTTACCGCGCAGGTTTGTGCGGGAGCGAAGGGGGTTAGGGGGATGTCTAAAATAATAATATTGGTAGCGTTTCATTATTAAACCACCCTTAGGCATATTTTTTATACCTTTCATAAAAACACACACCATGCCACTCCTCATCGCAGCAACCGACTTTTCAGACGTAGCCAAAAATGCCACCCGGTATGCCTGCAACCTCGCAGCCGCGCAACAGGCCGAAGTGATGATCATACACTCCTTTATTATGCCCGTTGTGTTCAGCGATATACCCATGCCTACCTCTATCGTTACCGATACCGAGCAGGATGCAGAGCAGCAAATGGGAAAGCTGCTAGCAGAGTTGCGCGCCACCTACCCCACCCTGCAGATCAACGGCAAGATATTCTATGGCGGCACTGTAGAAGTGATAGCAGCATACGCGCAGGAACACAACAAGCCCCTGCTCATAGTTGTAGGCAACAACAACGCACAGGAACAAGACACCTGGCCCGACAGCACATTATATGAAGCATTAAAAGAATTGAATTACCCCGTGCTTGCAGTGCCACACACGGCCACCTATCACGGCATAAACAAAGTATGTTTTGCTTTTGCCAATGAGCACTCCGGCATTGATACGGCGCTCACACAACTCAGGGATATGGCCATCCTATTCGGCGCAGCACTACACGTACTCAATGTGCGCACCGAGGGCTACACCCCTGCCGATGATGCCGGCATTGATGCCGCGGCCAAAGAGATACTCTTGTCTGCAAATCCCACATACCACATCATCCCCGCACAGCCCGATGTAGACCAGGCCATCACCGCCTTCACCACTACCCACGGCATAGACCTCCTCGCGCTCATACCACACAAACATTCTTTCTTCCAGGGCCTCTTTCACAAAGGCCACACCAAAGCCATTGCCCACCACAGCCACATCCCCATCCTCGCCATTCATTGATTCTGAAAGGCACAAAAAAACGCATTGCCTCCGCAATACGTTCACACTTCAACCTACTTTGTCCGTCGTAGCTTTTTTCAAGCGCAGGCGGATCAATTGTCGTAGTGAGATTGTCTAACGACAACCAATCAACTTGTCAACTTATCAACCAATTAACCAGTTAACTTTTTGCCCTACTCCTGTTCACCAAATACCTCAGCCCTTTAAACGACAGCTCCACAGCCTTCCACTTTATATAACCGCCTATAAACTCGCGCGCCGCGCGGGCTACAATACCGGGGCCTTTCTTTTCGTGCGGTACTTTCTTTTCAGTGGGCTTTGCTTTGGCGTTCCTCTTTTTCAGCACATCCTTAACTATGCCAATGCCTGTTTTCACCAGCGGGTTCGATACCGGCAGCAGGTCTATTATCGTATCAAAAACATCACCACCGCCGTCTTTCTTCCCCAGCAGCCCTTCTACCGACAATAGCTCTTCCTCATCCATCTGCTTCAGCTCACGCTGCAACGCCCGGCGCTCCCGCACCAGGTCATCCATACTACGCAGCCTTTTCGGATAAAGCCTCATTGGTTTATATTAGGTTAGCCCTGGTTCTTTTCTTTTTCTTCTTGCACTTCATCATCTTTAGTAAGCAGTTTCACCACATCTCCCGCAAACGACCGCGTGATGCGCCCGCGCAGCGCTACCACTATAAGGAGCAGCAAAAAGTAAAAACCTACAACAATGAAGAACGAGGCCACCTTTGGCAAGCCCATAGCTACCAACCCCTCTACCAGCCCAAACCCGAAGAACAGGATGATACAAAAAGAAATGAAGATCACTATCGTGGCAAACAGAAAATAACTAAGCAGGTTCGCAGTGCGCCCTATAAAATTGACCTTTATCAGTTTTATATACACATCCAGGTACCGCGTTATCTTTTCCTTTAGCTGTCCGAATATATTCATCAGGTAGTTTGCTTAATGAAGATACAAAAAGATGTGGCTCTTTTGCGTCATCCCGTTAAAGATAAAGCAAAAGTAACCACAATAAGTTATTACCACTAAGCTTAGGAGTGGTATATTTCCTCTTCCATGTCATGGGCTTTCTTGGCAAATTTGCCCTTCAGGCCATTGATGCCCTTCTTTACTTTTTCAAGGTCTTCCCGCCTTGTTTCTTTGTCTGTAGCCAGTACATAGCCTGCCACTACACCTACAGCAGCGCCTACCAATAAGGTAGCAATAGTATTCCCGATCTTTGCCATAATGCAACTTTTTAAAGGATCAATAAATTTGGTTTCTACATTGATACAATAAATATCATGCCAAAATTACGAAATAGATACACAGCAAACCCAATATATACACCATCCCCTCACTTTTTAACAATTCAGATAGTGTATAGTCAGGATTGGGTTGTACTCGCCGGAGACAACCCCGACCCTAAAGGGGAAAGTTTAGTAATCATATAAGGTCACAAAATAAGCGGCGTAGAATAATGGCCCCCTTTAGGGTCGGGGTTGTCTCCGCTCTGTTTCTCCGCTCTCGTCCGCCATAGCTTTAGCGAAGATGGATATTTCCAACACTCCCCGGCACAAGGTCCGGCTTCTTCAGCGGGAGGTCGGGGGTGTTTACTTTACATAATACTTATTAGCCAGTATATACGCCTCTACCTCTTCCGGCACTATATACTTGATAGACCTTTTTTCCTTCACCTGCTTCCGTATGTATGTAGCCGATATATGCAGCAGCGGCGCGTCCAGCAGCATAATATCGGCCCCGTAGGTATCTTCCACCTCGAAGCCGGGCCTGTTGTACACCACAAAAGAATACCGCGACACCAACTGCTCAAAATTTTTCCACCGGTGAATATTCTGAAAACTATCTGCCCCCATGATCACCGAAAAACGCTCCAGCGGAAACTTCTCGGTAAGATAAGTAAGCGTGTCTATCGTATAAGATGGCTTGGGCAACTGGAACTCCACATTGCTCGCCCTGAACTTCGGATTGTCCTCTATCGCCAGGTTCACTAAGTGCAGCCGGTCATATTCATTGAGCAGCGAGTGCGAGTCTTTAAGCGGGTTGTGTGGCGATACCACAAACCATATTTTATCAATCTCGGTATGCGAGATCACGTGGTCGGCCA